>CAMZHP010000322.1 GCA_947306845.1 uncultured Prevotellaceae bacterium | reverse complement strand
CGGTAGCACTCACGGCACAAAGGCTCATATTGAGCTTTCTCTCCCAGCAACACGCGCTTGTCGTCATTCACTAGGCGGTGGCTTACATAGGCAAGAGCCCCGCACTTCACACAGATGGCATGCACCTTGGTCACCTCGTCGGCTATCGCACAAAGGGCAGGCATCGGACCAAATGGCACTCCTTTGAAGTCCATGTCGAGGCCAGCAATAATAACCCGCACACCGCGGTTGGCAAGTTCGTTGCACACATCCACCAGACCCTCATCCAAAAACTGTGCTTCATCAATGCCTACCACATCAACGTCAGAGGCCAATAGAAGTATTGATGCCGATGTGTCAACGATAGTGCTGCGGATGGCGTTGCGGTCATGGCTTACCACCTCCTCTTCGGAATATCTGGTGTCTATCGACGGCTTGAATATCTCCACACGCTGGCGTGCGAAGACAGCTCGCTTGATTCGGCGGATGAGTTCCTCGGTCTTGCCGGAGAACATCGAGCCACACACCACTTCTATTCTTCCGGGGCGGTGCAGTTCCCCTGATAAGATGTCGTTCATGATGACTGCAAATTTACGAAGATTATATGATTCGCCCAACTTTCCGTGCCTTTTTTCTTGCAAAAAGGTTTTCAAGAGGTCTTGTTGTTTACTTATTTTCTCATTATAATTGTATCATCCGTTTTTTTTATATACCTTTGCATCGGTTTACAGCAACAATTGTTTTTTCTCACGCTGTCCATTGCATCATGCGAGGGATGGCACTTTCATTTTATCAAACAATTCAAAAGATGATGGATATTAAGGAGTTTATAGAGATTTTCGCAGAACAGTTGGATGATACAGATGTTTCTGAAATTCAAGCGGACACAGAGTATCAAGAACTGGAAGAATGGTCTTCGCTGACGGCCATGAGCCTTATTGCTATGGCAAAAACAAAATATGGGAAAACCATTACTGGCCGTGAGATACGTAGCTGCAAGACCGTAGAAGAACTCTTCAATCTGATTGCCAGCAAATAGGTGATGGATTTGTTCAACCCTTTTTCTCTTGTCGGAAAAACCATACTGGTTACAGGGGCTTCGTCCGGAATTGGGCGGGGAATAGCTGTCGTGTGCTCCAAAATGGGTGCCAAGGTCATAGCTGTGGCACGGAATAGGAGCAGGCTTGACGAGACTCTCCAACAGATGGAAGGAAACTTGGGGCAGGCTTTTTCATGTGACCTGACCTCTTCCTCTGAGACGGGTGCTATGGTTGCCGACCTGCCTAATTTGGATGGGGTAGTACATTGTGCTGGAGTTGGTCAAAGGATTCCTTGCAAGTTACTGAATGAAAAGGATGTCGACGATGTGATGGACATCAACTTCAAGGCTCCTGTCCTATTGCAAAAGGAGCTATTGAAACAAAAGAAAGTCAACAAAGGTGGCTCCATCATTTTCATTGCCTCCGTAGCTTCCTCCATGCCGAGTTTTGGTAATGCTGTTTACAGTGCCTCCAAGGGTGCTATCATCTCTTATTCCAATTGCTTGAGCCTGGAATTGGCGCCGCGGCAAATCAGGGTCAATTGCATCAGTCCGGCAATGGTATGGACTGATTTGGCCATTCAAGAAGGGGCTGATGAAGAGCAGTTGAAAGCAGATGAGAGCAAATACCCATTAAAGCGGTATGGTACTCCCGATGATATCGCCAATCTGACGGTCTATATGCTTTCAGATGCTTCAGCATGGATGACAGGCAGTAATGTGAGAATAACAGGGGGCGTGTTTTAGCGAAAAGGGTATGGCATACATTAAGGCAATTTCATATTATCTTCCAGAACGAACTGTCACCAATGAGGAGTTGGTGAGAGAATTCCCCGAATGGAGTGTCGATAAAGTGGCAAAAAAAGTAGGGGTGAACACCCGCCATCTGGCCTCTGAGGGAGAGACTGCAGGCGACATGGCCGAAAAAGCGGCTCTTCAACTGTTTTATGAATTCAATATCGACCCCAAATCGATTGATTTCATGATGCTCTGTACGCAGAGTCCCGATTATTTTCTTCCTTCTACAGCATGTGTCCTGCAAGACCGGCTCGGCATTCCCACATCATCAGGTGCATTCGATTATAATCTGGGTTGTTCCGGTTGCATCTATGGCATGGCGATGGCCAAGGGTCTCATCGCAGCAGGCATTGCTAAAAATGTATTGCTTCTGACAGCTGAGACCTACTGCAAATACCTGCATCCTGCAGACAAAAGCAACCGCTCCATCTTTGGAGACGGTGCTGCCGCATGCCTCATCTCATCTGAAGGCTTTGCTGAGATAGGAGAGTTTGACCTAGGTACTGACGGCAGCGGTGCCAACCATTTGATAGTCAAGACGGGGGCTGCCAGACAAAAAGAAAAAACAGGACTGTTCCTGACAGACGAAGAAGGACATGTCTGGTTTGATGACTATCTCTATATGAATGGTGGTGCAATTTTCAACTTCACTTTAGACACTGTTCCTGAGATGATGAGCCGAGTTATGGCTAAAAATGGGATAGAAAAAGAGGAAATAGACTATTTCGTTTTCCATCAGGCCAACAAATTCATGCTCAATACTATCCGGACTGTTTGCTCTCTTTCCAAGGAAAAGTTTTATGTAAACATGGCTGATACAGGCAATACTGTTTCTTCAACGGTGCTGATTGGCCTTAAGGATTGCTTAGACAACCAAATCATCAAAAAAGGCGACAAGGTGATGGTTGCTGGTTTTGGCGTTGGATTGAGTTGGGGAGGCACTTTGCTCAGATTCTAATCTAATGTTGATGATATCATTTGCTAACTTGTATAACTCAGCCATAGATTATATAGTCATTTTATGATATTCAATTCCATTCAGTTTATTGTATTCTATCCGTTGCTCTTTCTGCTCTATTATGTTTTTCCGTCAGGGTGGACAAAGGCGCGCAATACATATCTTCTAATATTAAGTTATGCCCTATATATGATGTGGAAGCCAGCATTTGCACTGATTCTGCTGGCTGTTACAGCTGTCACCTTTTTTGCTGCATTGATGGTCAGCAAAGCCAAACATCCCAAAAGGGTGCTGACATGTGGCGTCTTGCTGGCATTGCTGC
Organism: uncultured Prevotellaceae bacterium; assembly: GCA_947306845.1. The sequence continues at coordinate 625 of CAMZHP010000322.1, read as the reverse complement.
CACTGGCGTTCTTCAAATATTTCAATTTTGTCAATGGAATTGTTGGCAGCGCATTGTCAGCCATAGGATTGAACAGCCATTTGACGGGTCTCAACTGGGCCATCCCCATAGGCATCTCTTTCTTCACTTTTCAGGCATTGGGCTATTTGTGGGATGTTTATTATAAACGGCAGGAGGCAGAGCGTGACTTCCTCACCTATGCGCTTTTCGTTTCTTTCTTTCCTTCCATCCTTTCGGGACCAATCAACAAAGCTTCTTTGCTTATCCCCCAACTAAAGCGTACAAGGCCTTATTTCAATTATCCTAAAGCTGTTGTGGGCATGAGAATGTTGTTATGGGGCATGTTTATGAAAGTGGTTGTGGCTGATAGGGCAGGTCTTTATGTGGACTCTATTTTCAATTCATACACCCATTATAATGGAATGACATGCTTTGTGGCGAGCTTGTTTTACACAGTCCAGATTTATGCCGATTTTGCAGGTTATTCCCTGATGGCTCTTGGAGTAGGAAAGACACTGGGCTTTGATCTGACAGAGAATTTCCGTCGTCCCTACTTTGCTGTCAGTGTCACGGATTTCTGGCGCCGGTGGCATATCTCGCTCTCCACCTGGCTCAAAGACTATGT
>CAMZHP010000321.1 GCA_947306845.1 uncultured Prevotellaceae bacterium | reverse complement strand
GGGATATCTTCGGAGCACCTTTGGCAATAGAGGGCATCGTCGCTTTCTTCATGGAGTCCACTTTCGTGGCTGTCATGTATTTCGGTTGGAAAAAGGTATCTGCCGGTTTCCATCTCGCTTCCACATGGCTTACCGGATTGGGCGCCACTATCTCCGCATGGTGGATTCTGGTAGCCAACTCTTGGATGCAGTATCCGGTGGGATGCGAGTTCAATCCAGACACCATGCGCAATGAGATGGTCTCTTTCTCGCAAGTGGCTTTGTCGCCTTTCGCAATCGACAAGTTCTGCCATACTGTTACTTCGGCTTGGATAATAGGCGCTTTGTTCACAGTAGCAGTCAGCGCATATTACCTCTTGAGAAACAGGGAGCGCCGGCTTGCCACAGAGAGCATTAAAATAGGTGCCATCGTCGGTCTGGTAGCATCACTGCTCACTGCTGTCACAGGCGACCATTCGGCATATACCGTGGCCAAAGTGCAGCCGATGAAACTTGCCGCCATGGAAGCTTTGTATGATGGAGGCAATGGACAGAGCCTGACTGCTATCGCTTGGGTCAGTCCTTTCAGTCAGCCCAACTACGAGAAAGGTGGGGAGCCCCCATTGAGAATAGGAATCCCTCATATGCTGTCGTTCATGGCCACTCACGACTTCAATGGCTTTGTGCCAGGGGTCAATGATATCATCAAAGGTGGGTATGAGGATGCCAATGGGGAAATACAGCCGTCATTGAGAGAGAAAATCGAGTGTGGGAAGAAAGCCATCACTGCTTTGGGTAATTACAGGACACTAAAGACACAAGCAGGCAGCAAAGCCACGCCGGCTCAGGAGAAACAACTTGCGGATTATGAGCAGACCATAAGGGATAATATGAAATATTTCGGCTATGGGTATATCAACGATGCTGACAAGGATGCGGATAAGACCGTTCCGTATATCCCATTGTGCTTCTATACCTTCCGTATCATGGTGGGACTCGGATGCCTTTTCATCTTGTTCTTTGCCATTACTCTTTTCCTGGTTTACAAAAAGGATATCACAACAGGAAAATGGTGGATGTGGTTGGCTATCATTTTATTGCCCTTGGGCTATGTGGCCAGTGAGTCAGGGTGGCTCGTAGCTGAGTTCGGAAGACAGCCCTGGACCATTCAGGACATGATGCCCACTTGGGTTGGAGTGAGTGATCTGTCATCCAATTCGGTGATGCTTACCTTCTTCATGTTCCTTGTGCTATTCACCGCCTTGTTGGCTGTGGAGATCAATATTCTCTGTAAGCAAATTACAAAGGGACCGGAATACACCAAATAGCCGGAAACCTTCACGCAATTACATCAACTCAAAATCATAAGTTATGTCTTACGAGTTCATGCAAAATTATTGGTGGTTCCTTGTTTCTTTGCTGGGAGCCCTCTTGGTATTCCTCATGTTTGTACAGGGTGCCAATTCCTTGATATTCAGCCTTGGGGCGGACGAGACTGAGCGCAAGATGCTCATCAATTCAACTGGGAGAAAGTGGGAATTCACATTCACTACGCTTGTTACTTTCGGAGGTGCCTTTTTCGCTTCGTTCCCCTTGTTCTACAGTACCAGCTTCGGAGGCGCCTATTGGCTTTGGATGCTGATTCTCTTCTCCTTTGTCTTGCAAGCGGTCAGTTATGAGTTCCAAAACAAACTGGGCAATATTTTCGGACCAAGGTTCTTTCAGATATTCCTTGTTATTAATGGCATTGTAGGTCCGTTGCTACTCGGTGGGGCCGTGGCAACATTCTTTGATGGTTCTAATTTCATAGTCGAAAAGATGAATCTCACAGATTCCAGCCAGCCAATCATCAGCAGATGGGCTAATGGAAGCAATGGATTGGACGCCTTGCTCGATGTGTGGAACTTGGTTTTCGGACTGGCTGTGTTTTTCCTGGCCAGGATTCTTGGCATCTTATATATTATAAATAATGTGGCTGATGATTCACTTCGGACCAAATGCCGCAATAAGTTGAAAATGACAACACTGCTGTTTCTCGTCCTTTTCCTGGCATTTCTCATTCGCACCCTTTTCAAGGACGGTTTCGCCTATGATCCAGCAACAGGAGTAATTGTCATGGAACCTCTGAAGTATTTCCACAACTTACAGGAAATGTGGTATGTACTCGTCCTGTTGCTCATCGGAGTGGGACTTCTGCTATATGCTATCCTCACCACTGTCAGGAAAGAGAAATTCATTTCCGGCATCTGGTATGCCGGGATAGGAGTGGTCATTGTGGTACTCTGCCTTCTTCTGTGTGCAGGATGGAATCATACGGCATATTATCCATCTAATGCGGATTTGCAAAGTAGTCTTACTATAGCCAACAGTTGCAGCAGTGAGTTCACGCTCAGAACCATGACATATGTCAGTTTTCTCATTCCTTTTGTTCTGGCATATATCGTATATGCATGGAGGGCTATTGATATCAAGAAAATTGACCGTGAGGAAATCATGGGACAGGACCATATTTATTAAAAACGGTTCTGTATGATATAATCATTCAAAGTGCATCAAGATGAGAGATATTCTGACAACGATACTATTGACTTTCCTTTCCGGCACCGTCTTTGCACAGACGGTGCCGGATACAGTGAGAAAGGAGGTACTCCTGCAGACGACAATGGGCGACATCCGTATCGCATTGTTCAATGAGACACCTTTGCACCGTGACAATTTCATTAAACTTGTCAATGAGGGAAAATATGACGGAGTCCTTTTTCACAGGGTCATCAAAGACTTCATGATTCAAACGGGTGACCTTGGGTCTGTCAATGCTAAACCGGGGGAAGAACTGGGGGACACACCTGAGAAGTATAAAGTGCCTGCAGAAATAAGGTATCCTCAAATATTCCATCGCAGAGGGATGGTGGCAGCTGCTCGGGAGGGCGACCGTGTCAATCCCAAGCGAGAATCCTCAGGTTCTCAATTCTATATCGTTTATGGGTGGAATTTCAATGAGGCAGAAATAGAACTTTTCAAACATAAGCTGGATTCGACTTCAGGAGGAAAACATGTCATGCCGCCAGAAGTGATGGAGGCTTATGTGCGTTATGGAGGAACACCCCACCTCGATGGGGCATACACCGTCTTTGGAGAGGTGTTGGAAGGTATGGATGTCGTGGAAAAAATACAAAAGGTTGAAACCGATCCGGCAGACCGTCCCAAAGAAGACATTCGTATTGTAAAAGCTTCTGTTGTCCATCCCTGATTATTCCATTTTTCATCCCTTATTCTCATTGGGAGCATTGATTTTTCTTCTTTCTTCAAGCGGTGGCATTGTCGCCGCTTGATTTATGTCAATAAAGGCGAAAACTTTCTGTTTTTCCTGAAAAAAGTTTGGAAAAGATTTGGCGGGAGCGTTTGAAGTTCGTACCTTTGCATCCGCTTTCGGGAAAAATCCCGGTGGCGCGATAGGAATCGTTCTTTGACAGGATTACATAAAGACAGAGAAGTAGTACAAGAAGCAGCGGCGCGTCCATTGTTTTTGGCACGTGCCGCGGGTAGAAGAATACGAGCCGTCAATTAGGTGATTGAGGGTGCTTTGAGCTTATTACGTTTCGGAGTCGTTCTGAGAGCAGAGAAAGATTCCCTCCGGTGCGGTGGTGCCGCAAGGCCTTCCATGTCCGGCAGGTGAACCTACGATACATTATTTATACAATGGAGAGTTTGATCCTGGCTCAGGATGAACGCTAGCTACAGGCTT
>CAMZHP010000320.1 GCA_947306845.1 uncultured Prevotellaceae bacterium | reverse complement strand
ACCTACAAACTGCCAGAGGCACAGCTCGACCGTTTCCTCATGAAGGTGACGGTGGGTTATCCATCACCCGACCTCGAGACGCTCATCCTCAAGCGGCATCATGAGAATGCCCGGCTGACTCAGTTGGAGGACATCCAGCCGGTGCTCACCAAGGAAGAGCTTTTGGAATACCGCTCACTGATGTCGCGGGTAGTGGTGGATGATAGTCTGCTGCGATACATGGTTGATGTGGTGCAACTCACCCGTAGCAGCAAGTCAGTGTTCCTGGGTGCGTCGCCCCGCGCTGGTGTGGCGCTGCTCAAGGCATCGAAGGCTTACGCCTTGCTGCAGGGCCGCGACTTCGTGACACCCGATGACATCCGGTTCGTTGCTCCCTCCGTGCTCCAGCACCGTCTGATCCTCACTGCTGAGGCAGAGATGGAGGGCTACAATGCCGTACGTCTGGTCGCTGCGCTCATTGACCAAGTGGAAGTGCCCAAATAATCGCGCATGTTCCTCACCCGAAGATTCTATATCGTGCTGGCCGCCATTGCCTTCGTTCTGGCCTCTGGCGTGTTTTTTCCTCCGCTGTTCATCGTGGGGCAGGCATTGCTTGTGCTTCTGGTCATAGCCGTGGCGGTCGATGTGGTGGTGCTGTGGTCTCTCCCTAAGGTCGAGGCCGAGCGCATCTGCTCAGAGCGTTTCTCGTTGGGTGATGACAACGATGTGACGCTGCGCCTGACCAACAATTCGTCGCTGCGCCTGCGGATGAAACTCATTGACGAGTTGCCGGCGCAGTTGCAGAAGCGTGACTTCTTGCTTACCGCCATGGTGAATGCGGGTTCTGCGGCCGATGTCGTTTATCATGTGCGTCCTACCATGCGAGGTGTCTATGCCTTCGGTTATGTGCTCGTCTATGCTGCCTCTCCCATCGGACTGGCAGAGCGCCGCCACCGATGCGGTGAGCCGTGTGACGTGAAGGTCTATCCCTCATATCTCATGCTCCGCCGCCTGGAACTGATGGCTGCCACCGACAATCTGATGGAGATAGGGGTGAAAAAGGTCCGCCAGATTGGCAACAATACTGAGTTTGAGCAGATACGCGACTACGTGCAGGGTGATGACTACCGCACCATCAACTGGAAAGCAAGTGCCCGCCGCACCCACCTCATGGTCAATGTCTATCAGGATGAGCGCGCGCAGCAGGTCTTTTCCGTCATCGACAAAGGGCGTCTCATGCAGCAATCGCATGAGGGGATGACATTGCTCGACCATGCCATCAACGCCTCTCTTGTGCTCTCTTATGTCGTTGTCAACCGGCAGGATAAAGCGGGCATCATCACCTTTGCCGACCGTTTTGGGTCGTTTGTTCCCGCTGAGCGACACTCATCGCAGATGCAGCGCATCTTGGAGTGCCTGTATGGACAGCAGACCACCTTTGGGGAGTCCGACTACTCCATTCTCGCACCAAACATCAACCGCCTGGTGGGAAAGCGGAGTTTCATGATGCTCTTTACCAACTTCACCGACTTTGGCTGCCTCTCCCGTCAGTTGCCTTATCTGAAACTGCTCAACCAGTATCACCGTCTGTTGGTCGTTTTCTTTGAGGATGATGAGCTGTCGGCGTATGTAGCGACGGATGCTCATGGCGGCGAGGAGTATTATCAGCATGTCATCGCAGAGAAACTCATTTATGAGAGAAGGCTGATTGTCAGCACCCTGCGGAAAAATGGCATCTTCAGTCTGCTTACCTCACCCAAAAAATTGTCCGTCGATGTCATCAACAAATACCTTGAGATGAAATCAAGGCATTTGCTCGTGTGATTGATTTATATCAAATAATTGTGTTTTTTACACTTTTTAATGGACAAAAGCTTGCATGATAAAGAGAAATCCCTTATCTTTGCAACGTGTTTTTCATAGTATTAGATTTAAGGTTAACAAAGGTTGGAGTACGGCGGTACTCCTTTTTTTGTGCTATATAACGATTGCTTTTAAAAATTTTATAAAATTTCTTGCCATTTTTAATAAAATTTTGTAAATTTGCACCATTGAATTTGAAAATTTTCTAATTTAAAAGGATAAGATAATGAAGAAGTATTTAGCAGAACTGGTGGGTACATTTACGCTCACCTTCCTGGGTTGTGGCACAGCCGTAGCCTTGGGTTGCGGCACTGACACGGCCTCTGTGGTCGGCACTGCCATTGCTTTTGGTCTTTCTGTGGTTGCCATGGCCTATACCATCGGCGGCATTTCCGGATGCCATATCAATCCTGCCATTACACTCGGCGTGTTCCTCAGCGGTCGTATGAGCGCCAAGGATTGCGGCATGTATATGCTGTTTCAGGTAATAGGTGCGATTTTGGCTGCAGCTGCGCTTGCAGGGATTGTGGGTACTGCCATCGGCGATCCTTTCATCACCACGCACACGGGCGCCAATGCGTGCAGCTATGGCGTGACCAACGGTCTGATTGTGGAGATTGTGCTCACCATGCTCTTTGTGCTGGTGGTGCTGGGTGCCACATCCAAAACCAATGGCGCTACCAATAATTTTGCAGGTCTGGCCATCGGTCTCTCACTCATCCTCATCCACTTGGTGGGTATTCATTTCACAGGCACGTCTGTCAATCCCGCCCGCTCCATTGGTCCGGCTATCTTTGAAGGAGGCCAGGCACTGAGCGAACTGTGGGTTTTCATCATCGGCCCGTTGGTGGGTGGCGCTTTGGCAGCCCTCATCTGGAAGGTGATAGACGTCAACGAGATTGAAGATTAAGGCTTCGTCTTATTATTCAACACAGAGATACAAAGGCACAGAGGAAGATAAAATCTCTGTTTCTCTGTATCTCTGTGTTGTTATTAGAGTCTTTAAGGGCTGTTTCTTTTGCTAACTGAATTTTGCAATTGCTGCTACTTTGGGCATGCCGTTGTGCAAAGGGGGCGTTTCTGTTCGTTATTGAGGCAAAAAAAGCAGGAAAACCTTTGTTTTCCTCATTAAAAATGCTAATTTTGCACTCAGTTTTAAAAGACAGTTTTTCACAGTTAATATTTTCAACTATGGTAAGTTACAAACAATTAGGTCTGGTCAACACCCGCGAGATGTTTGCCAGGGCCATTAATGGCGGTTATGCCATTCCCGCGTTCAATTTCAACAACATGGAGCAGCTTCAGGCCATCATCAAGGCTTCGGTGGAAACCAAGTCTCCGGTGATCCTCCAGGTGTCGAAAGGTGCGCGCAACTATGCCAATCAGACCCTTCTGCAGTATATGGCACAGGGTGCTGTGGAGTATGCCAAGGAGTTGGGCTGCAAGTATCCCGAAATCGTGCTTCACCTCGACCACGGCGACAGCTTCGAGACCTGCAAGAGCTGTGTCGATATGGGCTTCTCGTCAGTGATGATAGACGGCTCTGCTCTTCCCTATGAGGAGAACATCGCCTTGACCAAGAAAGTGGTGGAGTATGCTCATCAGTTTGATGTCACCGTAGAAGGTGAGCTGGGTGTGCTCGCTGGTGTAGAGGACGAGGTTGTGGCTGAGGAGTCACACTATACCAAACCAGAGGAGGTGATTGACTTCGTGAGCCGCACAGGTGTTGACTCGCTGGCTATCTCCATCGGTACCTCACACGGCGCTTATAAGTTCAAGCCCGAGCAGTGCACCGTTGACCCGAAGACAGGCCGTCTGGTGCCCCCGCCACTTGCCTTCGACGTGCTCGACGCCATCATGGTGAAGCTCCCCGGCTTCCCCATCGTGCTCCA
>CAMZHP010000319.1 GCA_947306845.1 uncultured Prevotellaceae bacterium | reverse complement strand
GCACGTGTGGGAGCTATACCCAGACGGAAGACGACATTGTCGAGTCGGCTTTCCAGATTCTGGAGCAGCACCTCGCCCGTGATACCGTCGGCTTTGGCTGCGTTCTCAAACATATTACGGAACTGGCGCTCTAGCACACCATAGGTGTACTTGGCCTTCTGCTTCTCTGCCAGCATGACAGCATACTCCGACTGCTTGCGGCGACGGTTATTGCCATGCTGTCCAGGAGGGAAGTTTCTCCTAGACAAAACTTTGTCAGCGCCGAAGATGGGTTCACCAAAACGGCGTGCGATTTTTGATTTCGGTCCTATATATCTAGCCATAATAAAAAATAAAATGCTTTGAAATTAACAATACCTGTCCTCGAATAGACGAGTGCAGTCGATAAAATTACACACGACGACGTTTTGGAGGACGGCATCCATTGTGAGGCAGTGGAGTGACATCGATGATCTCGATGACTTCGATACCGGCGCCATGGATAGCGCGGATAGCCGACTCACGACCATTACCTGGTCCTTTGACATAAGCCTTTACTTTTCTCAGACCGAGGTCGTAGGCCACCTTTGCGCAATCCTCTGCTGCCATCTGTGCAGCATACGGAGTATTTTTCTTTGACCCACGGAAGCCCATCTTTCCGGCAGAAGACCATGAGATGACCTGTCCTTCACTATTGGCCAAAGACACGATAATATTGTTGAATGAGCTGTGGACATGCAATTGTCCGAGAGCATCAACCTTTACATTTCTCTTTTTTGAAGTGACTGTTTTCTTTGCCATAATTCTTACTTTCTACCTAATTACTTTGTAGCCTTTTTCTTATTAGCAACAGTCTTCTTCTTTCCTTTACGGGTACGGGCATTGTTCTTGGTGCTCTGTCCGCGTACCGGAAGACCGTTACGATGTCTGACGCCTCTGTAGCAGCCGATGTCCATCAGTCGCTTGATGTTCATTTGGACTTCTGACCTGAGGTCACCTTCCACTTTGAATTCAGCGCCGATGATTTCACGGATTTTGGCTGCCTGGTCGTCACTCCACTCGTTGACTTTCAGGTCGCGGCTCACGCCTGCCTTGTCCAATATCTTTGCTGAACTACTTCGACCTATTCCGTAGATGTAGGTCAATGCGATTTCGCCACGCTTGTTCTGGGGCAAATCTACTCCAACAATTCTTATTGCCATTGATTTTGTTTGAAAAATTAAAAAAATTGATAAATTCATTTCCGGCACGATGTGCCTTGATGCGTTTTAGCCCTGACGCTGCTTATACTTGGGGTTCTTCTTGTTGATGACAAAAAGGCGTCCCTTGCGTCGTACGATTTTACAGTCGGGCGTGCGCTTCTTGATTGATGCTCTAGTCTTCATATGTCACAAAAATTACTTGTATCTAAACACTATCCTGCCCTTTGTGAGGTCGTAAGGACTCATCTCGACTTTTACCTTGTCGCCGGGCAGAATTTTAATGTAATGCATTCTCATCTTTCCGGAGATGTGTGCCGTGATGGGGCATCCATTCTCCAGTTCCACTCTGAACATTGCGTTCGACAATGCCTCTACGATTGTTCCGTCTTGTTCTATTGCGGCTTGTTTTGCCATATGCTAATTGATTTTTCCTACTATATTTTCTATCTCGTCGAAAGAAGACAATATCTCTGCCTTTCCTCGTCTTACGGCTATGGTATGCTCGAAATGAGCAGCCGGTTTTCCGTCGCGTGTGCATACCGACCAGCGGTCGGACAGCAACGAGATGGCCCTGTTGCCCATGGTGATCATGGGTTCGATGGCGATGCACATGCCCTCCTTGAGTTTTGGTCCGTTGCCACGTTTGCCATAGTTAGGCACCATGGGGTCTTCGTGCATTTTCCTTCCGATGCCATGGCCTGTGAGTTCTCTCACCACTCCATATCCCTGCGCTTCGCAATGGTCTTGAATGGCACATCCGATATCGCCGATGCGGTTTCCTGCTACGGCTTGCTGGATGCCGATGTAGAGTGCCTCGTAAGTTGTGGAAAGCAACTTGCGCATTTCGCGGCTTACCTCTCCCACGCAAAATGTGTAGCACGAGTCGCCATTGAATCCATCAAGGAGCGTACCACAATCGATGGAAATGATATCGCCCTCGTGCAACACTGTCTTTGCGCTTGGTATGCCATGCACTACGACATCGTTGACCGACGTGCAGATGTTGGCTGGGAAAGGAGCGCCATATGGATTGGGGAAGTTTTTGAACGTGGGTATTGCCCCATGGTCGCGTATGAACTCCCCTGCAATCTTGTCGAGTTGGAGTGTATTGACTCCAGGTTTGATATGTCTTGCCAATTCGGCGAGCGTCCAGCCCACAAGCTGGTTTGCCCGCCTCATCAGTTCGATCTCGTCTTCAGTCTTCAGAAATATACTCATCCGAGGTATCAGTAAGCCGAGACGCCGTTGCCACGGGTGTGACCAGCCTTGAGCAGTCCGTCGTAATGGCGCATCATCAGATGGCTCTGTATCTGCTGCAGGGTGTCGATGACCACACCTACGAGAATGAGCAGAGATGTACCTCCGAAGAACTGTGCGAATCCCTGCTGCACATTGAGCAGTCCGGCAAGTGCCGGCATGATGGCGATGAATGCGATGAAGAGCGATCCCGGGAACGTGATACGCGACATGATGGTGTCGATGTAGTCGGCAGTTGGTTTGCCGGGCTTCACACCAGGGATGAAACCGTTGTTGCGCTTCATGTCCTCGGCCATTTGTGTGGGGTTGAGCGTGATGGCCGTGTAGAAATAGGTGAACGCGATGATGAGTGCTGCGAACACCACATTATACAACAGGCTGGTGTGGTCCATGAGCGACCTCATCACATAGCTCGTGCTGTTGGATGAATACTGGACGATGGCCAATGGGATGAACATCAGCGCCTGAGCGAAGATGATAGGCATCACGTTGGCAGCGAAGAGCTTCAATGGGATATACTGGCGTGCTCCACCAAAAGTCTTGTTGCCCTGCACGCGGCGGGCGTACTGCACGGGAACTTTTCTCACGGCCTGAGTAAGGAGAATGGCGGCACATACCACAACGAAGAGGATAAGCAACTCGATGATGAACATCACCAAGCCACCACCCGTGATGGCAGTGAATCGCGAGGTGACCTCCTGCATGAAAGATTGTGGAAGCCTTGCGATGATGCCAATCATAATGATGAGCGATATGCCGTTGCCCACACCCTTGTCGGTGATGCGCTCACCCAGCCATAGGATGAACATGCTGCCAGCAGCGAGGATGATGAGTCCTGTCCACATGAACCAGTTCCAGGAGATTGCTGGATTGAGAGCTCCGGCCGACTGGGCCTTGAGGTTGAGCAGGTAAGAAGGAGCCTGGAACACCAGGATGGCCACTGTGAGCACACGAGTGTACCACATGATTTTCTTTCTTCCGCTCTCGCCCTCTCTCTGCATTTTCTGGAAATAAGGCACAGCTACTGCGAGCAACTGCATCACGATAGACGCAGAAATGTATGGCATGATTCCCAATGCGAAGATAGACGCATTAGAGAATGCACCACCGGAGAACATATCGAGCAGGGACATTAGTCCGCCCTCGGTCTGTGACTGCAGATTTTCCAACTTGCTCGGGTCGATGCCGGGTAGCACGACGAAAGAGCCGAAACGGTAAATTGCCGTGAACAGGATGGTGATGAGGACTCGCTGTCGCAAATCCTCCACCTTCCAGATGTTCTTCAGTGTCTCGATAAACTTTTTCATTT
>CAMZHP010000318.1 GCA_947306845.1 uncultured Prevotellaceae bacterium | reverse complement strand
AGTCGTAGCAGATGGCGCTCGTAAACGACTGATCGCCACCGCATAACAGCAGAATCCTATAGGGAAGCTCTAACTTCTTCAGCAGACCCTCTACGTGCTCCAGCATCTCCTTATGGCTCTCCTTCGAGTGCTCAGGCTTGTCGATGCGCACGATTTCTATTTTCGAGAACTCATGCAGGCGGTTCAGTCCGCGCACATCCTTGCCGTAGGAACCAGCCTCGCGGCGGAAACACTCAGTGTAGGCGCAGTTCTTGATGGGGAGGTCCTGCTCGTCTAGGATGACGTCGCGGTAGATGTTGGTCACTGGCACCTCAGCGGTGGGAATCAGGTAGAAATCGTCCACCTCGCAGTGATACATCTGACCTTCCTTGTCGGGCAGCTGTCCTGTGCCGTAGCCTGAGGCGGCATTCACCACCGTGGGAGGCATGATTTCGGTATAGCCGCTCTTGCGGGCCTCGTCGAGGAAGAAGTTGATGAGGGCTCTCTGCAGACGTGCTCCTTTGCCCACATATACGGGGAATCCGGCTCCGGTGATCTTCACGCCGAGGTCGAAGTCGATGAGATTGTATTTCTTGGCAAGTTCCCAGTGTGGCAGTTTGGCGGTCTCCACCACGGGGTTGGCGGTCCAGTTGCCCACGGTGTCGGTGGCTTCGCATACTTTCAGGTTGCTGCTCACCACGCGGTTGTCTTCTGCTGTGGCACCCTCTGGCACCTCGTCATACGGGATGTTGGGAATCTGGCAGAGCAGGGTGGTGAGGTCAGCCTCAGCGGCAGCCTTGTCTGCTTCCAGTTGTTTGTTGGCTTCTTTCATTTGGGCCACTTCGGCCTTCACCTTGTCGGCCTCCTCTTTCTGACCCTGTTTCATCAGTTGCCCGATTTGGGCGGCCATTTTCTTGGCTTCAGCCAGGTTGTGGTCGAGTGTCAACTGACTCTCACGGCGCCGTTTGTCTACGGCAAGCACTTGTTCAATGGCCTCACGGGCTCCCTTGAAATGCTTTTTCTCAAGTCCTTTGATGACGCGTTCTGTTTCTTCGCTGATAAGTTTAAGTGTAAGCATAATATATTGTTATGATAATTGCAATACTCATTTTAAACAAGTCGCAAAGGTACTGCTTTTCAGCCGAACAACCAAGAGTTTTTCTCGATAAATGGAACACTCTGTGTAAAGAGAATATAAAAAAACTCCATTATTCATCATTTATGTGTATTTTTGCAACAATTTGAGTTGACAGTGATGGAAGCAGATAAACAATCTATCATTTCTCCCTTTGTGCATCCGGTCTATGTGATGCTCAAACCCGCGGGAGCGAGGTGCAATCTCTCGTGCCGATACTGCTATTATCTGGAGAAATCGCAATTATATGCAGGCACCCGGCAACAAGTGATGAGCGACAGCCTGCTGGAGGAGTTCACCCGCCAGTATATCGCCATGCAACCGCAGCGGGAGGTGCTCTTCACCTGGCACGGTGGCGAGACGATGCTCCGGCCGCTCTCGTTTTATCAGAATGCCATCGCTTTGCAGCAACGGTATGCGGGAAGGCATGTCATCGACAACTGCATACAGACCAACGGGACCTTGCTGACCGACGAGTGGTGCCGCTTCCTTCACGACAACGGGTGGCTCGTAGGACTCTCCATTGACGGTCCGCAGCCGCTGCATGACGCATACCGCAAAGACAGGCGGGGTGGGGGAACGCACCATCAGGTGATGCGGGCCATTGAGATGCTCGACAGGCATGGGGTGATGTGGAATGTCATGGCGGTGGTCAACCATCTCAATGCCGATCATCCTCGGGAGTTTTACCGATTTTTCAGGAATATTGGATGCCGTTTCATTCAGTTCACCCCCATCGTGGAGACCATGGGCCGTCAACAGGGCTCAGAACCACCAGTGATGACTCCTGAGTCGGTGACCCCTCACCAGTGGGGGGATTTTCTCTGTGCTGTCTTTGATGAGTGGGTGCGCGAAGACGTGGGCGAATATAGTGTCCAGCTCTTTGAGTCAACATTGGCCAATTATATGGGTATAGAGCCTGGGGTGTGCTCCATGGCACGGAAGTGCGGCCATGCTTTGGTGATGGAGTTCAATGGCGATGTCTATTCCTGCGATCATTTTGTCTTTCCCGAACACCGTTTGGGCAATATGCTGGAGCAACCTCTCCATGAACTCGTTTATAGTGTGCAGCAGAACGCTTTCCGTTCACTCAAAACCACCCTTCCGCAACAATGCCAAACCTGTCCCTATGAGTTTGCCTGTCACGGCGAGTGCCCTAAAAACCGCCTCCTCCACACCACTGATGGTGAACCTGGTCTCAACTATCTCTGCGAGGGCTACCAGCAATTTTTCGCTCACACCGCTCCTTTCATGCGTGATATGGCAGCGTCTCTTATCTCTAAATAATTAGGAGTAGTTAAAGAAGTTGACTAGTTAAAGTAGTTAATTCAAGTTCCGCAAATTGAAAGTTACTATAAATCAGTTAATTTGATGTTTTTTCTTCCTTTTTTATTTCCTCTGAGCAACAAGGCACACACCATCTGATATGGAGAGAAGATCAAAAAACGCTTCGCTTCGGAAAAAAGAAGAAAAACATTTTTGGATGACATTCGGCAAACGCTGATGCTTGCGAAAAAACACCAAGGCGTTCGCAAAAAGGGAAAAAAAGAATAAAGTCATCTAAGAATAGTCCATATGATTTGTTTGCCAACAACTACTCTGATAGGATATATCTTCCAGGCAATCTTCCCAATTCTTCACTCTTCACTCTTCACTCTTCATTCTTCACTCTTCACTCTTCACTTCTCATTTAGTCTGGCCAGTATTCTGATGGTGTTCTTCCTGCTTTCATTTCTCGGTCAAACTCTTCCACCATCTCCGGATATTGGTCGGCCAGGTTGTGGCTCTCGGTCACATCCTCACGCAGGTTGTAAAGTTCCAAAGGCGCACCGCGTTTCACCGTCACGCATTTCCAGTCGCCGCGCCGTGCCGCGCGTTGCTTGCCCGTAAATTCCCAGTAAAGCAAACGGTTGTCGGTGTCCACTTGTTTCCCGTAGAACAAGGGCAGGATGTTGATGCCATTGATGCCCTGGGGCAGGTGTGCGGTCGCTCCGGTCAGGGCTGCGAAGGTGGGCATAATGTCAGGGAAATAGATGATGTTGTCGAGCGTCTGTATAGGCACACGCCCCGGTTGGTTGACGATGAGGGGCACACGGATGCCACCCTCATACAACTGTCCCTTGCGCCCTTTGAATCCGGCGTTGCAGTTGAACAGTTTCAGGGGCGCTTGGACAGCGGCGCCGTTGTCGGAGGCGAAGATGACCAAGGTATTGTCTCGCAGATGCAGCCGGTCGAGTTCTTTCAGCAGCCGTCCGATGGCAGCGTCCATGTGGGTGATGAGCGCGGCATAGCGCTTGGTGTTCATGTCCCAGGTCTCGTCGTCGTACCACACTGTGTTGTCGATGATGTATGGCTCGTGGGGCGCGTCGTAAGCGAGATAGAGGAAGAACGGGTTGTTCTTGTTGCGCTTGATGAACTTGATGGCATCATCGGTCGACAGGTCGGTGTTGTGCTTCACATGTCTGTCATGGGCATTGGCCTTGATATGGATGAGCCTGTCGTTGTCGAAGCGGTAGTAGGGATAATAATAGGGGGAGTTGGAGTGAACGGTCGAGATGGTCCACCCATAAAACTCGTCAAATCCGCGGTGGTTGGGCGAGGCGCCGGGGTCGTAGCCGTCGAGGTGCCATTTGTTCA
>CAMZHP010000317.1 GCA_947306845.1 uncultured Prevotellaceae bacterium | reverse complement strand
AGAGGCGTCGCTCATATATCGCCGATACTGATCTGCATTGAGAATAGTGGCACGGAAGAGTTTGCATGCGAAAGCTTTGTCCTCCTCATCATCATATTCGGGGAGAAGCTCCTGCTTCTTTCCTGCCTCTGGCTCAAAGCGCTTGATGGTCTTCAGCACGAAGGTGTCCACCACTTCTTTGTCGTCATTCCAATAAAGGCTCTTTTCCTCAAGGATAGCATCCAAATCCTCATTGTCCTGTATGATGGTCTTGTAGAGCTTGCGCCACACCTCTCGGTCTTCCTCATAAGAGTCTTCCCCGGATGCCATGTATTCCTGATAGGTCTGACTCTGCTCAATCAGGTTGCAAAGCCTTCTGACGAACTCAATGTCATTGTCCCATGTGAGTTTCTGCTCATCGACAAAATCGAGCAGCATCACGTTGGCCTCAAGCTGGCGTGCAAACCGGTTGTCAGCAAACTTGGACGAAGGTTTCTCAGTCCCCTCACGAGATGCCTTGCTGGCACCCACTTCCACCCTGTGACGCATCTCCTTGGATATGGCCACTATCAGCAACAGCAAATAGTTGTATAACGAATAGGCCATTGACAGACTGTAAAGGAGTCCGTTCTCTGCGCGATTGAGATTCTTGTCACCGTTTTGATAGTATGCGTAGGTTAACTGAACTATCTTTATTCTGATTAATTCCCTGTTGATCATGTAAAAACAAAAAATTAGACTTTTCCTGCAAGCACGAATTGATAAATCTTGATGCAAAAATAACGCTTTTCCTTGGTATCTGCAAGAAAACCGAATAAAATGTAGGCATTTTAGTTTTTTTTCAGCATTACACTTCCTTTTTCAGATTATTATGTGTACCTTTGCACCGCTTTTTTAGCACACTCGATAAAAAAGTTTCGTGTGATGGCGAATTAAGCAAATTTTTCAACACTTAATTTAGAGTAACACAATTTAAACGCATCATGAAAGAAATCAGCGTAAAAGCAAAAAACAGGACCGCTACTGGCAAGAAGGCCACCAAGGAACTGAGGAAAGAAGGCTATGTGCCCTGCAACCTCTACGGACTGACAAAGGATGAGAACGGCAAGCCCGTTGCAAAGGGTATCGCTATCCTCGCCACCGACCTCCGCAAAGTGATTTACACTCCCCACGTGTATGTGGTGAACCTCGACATCGAGGGCGAGCATCATCCCGCAGTGATGAAGGAGCTCCAGTTCCACCCCACCACCGACGCCGTGCTCCACATCGACTTTCTTGAGGTAAATGAGGAGAAGCCTCTGACCATCGGTGTTCCCGTACACCTCGTAGGTCTGGCACAGGGTATCCGCGACGGTGGCCGCATGAACCTCTCCATCCGCAAGATTGAGGTAACCGCTCCTTACCAGCAGATTCCCGAGCAGCTTGACATCGACGTCACCAACCTGACCATCGGCAAGAGCATCAAAGTGGGCCAGCTTCATTTTGAAGGACTTGAGCTTGCCACCAGCAAGGAAGTCGTGGTCTGCTCCATCAAGATGACACGTGCCGCATCCAAGAACGCCGCTGCCGAGGCAGAGGAAGAGGCTGCAGCCGAGTAGGACTGATGTCATGGACAAATACCTGATCGTGGGGTTGGGCAATCCCGGCATCGACTATGCAGGAACCCGCCACAACATAGGTTACATGGTATTGGACGCCTTTGCCAAGGCGTCCAATATTGTTTTCGCCGACAAGCGCTACGGCTATGTGGCCGAGACCTCTCTTCGTGGAAGGAAACTGTTTCTTCTCAAGCCCACCACTTTCATGAACCTCAGTGGCAATGCCGTGCGCTATTGGCTCAACAAGGAGAACATTGATGAGTCGCGCATGCTCGTGGTAGTCGACGACCTCTCACTGCCATTAGGCACGCTCAGGCTGAAAGCCAGTGGCAGTGCCGGCACACACAACGGTTTGGGCCATATCCAGCAACTCATCGGACAGCAATATCCACGGCTGAGAGTAGGTATAGGCAACGACTTTCCACGAGGATCGCAGATCAATTATGTGCTGGGAGATTTCCAACCAGAGGAAATGGAAGTGCTGAAGCCACAGATTGAGGTGGCTTTGGAGATTATCAAGAGTTTCGTGCTGGCCGGAGTCAACATCACGATGAATCAATACAACAAGCGCAAGCCTGCTCTTCCCCAACCTAAAGAACAGCTTGGCAGCCATCCTAAAGAGAAGAGCGACGAACCATCTAAAGAGAAGAGCGATGGACAATGAGGCAAGGATAGACAAATGGCTGTGGGCCGCGCGTATTTTCAAGACCCGAACGATAGCTGCCGATGCCTGCAAGAACGGGCGTGTAACCATCGGAGGTGTGAACGTGAAGCCCTCACGCATGGTGAAGGAAGGCGAGATCATTGACGTGCGCAAACCGCCGGTGACCTATTCCTATCGTATTCTAAAATGTATCGAGAACCGCGTAGGTGCAAAATTGATTCCCGAGATTTACGAGAACGTCACCGACCCGCATCAGTATGAGATTCTGGAAATGACGCGCATTAGCGGCTTCGTCGACCGTGCCCGCGGCACTGGTCGCCCCACCAAGAAGGATCGCCGACAGCTGGATGAGTTCTTAAATGATTGAATATTGAAGATTGAAAATTGAAAATTATTTCAACTTACGGCAGTTGAGTTGAAAAAAGTTGAGGGATGAAAGTTTGATTGTTGGTCAATTACTTTCATCCCTCTACTATTAATTTTCAATTTTCAATCTACATCACCATGGCCGGGCCACCGAAGCCACCGCCGGGACGTCCGCCGCCGAAGCCGCCACCGAAGCCACCGCCAGGACGACCACCGCCGAAACCGCCACCACCGGGACGGCCACCACCAGGACGGCCACCAGGACCCATACCTCCGGGAGGCATTCCACCGGGGAACATTCCACCAGGACCCATCTGGCGAGCCTGTCTGCCGCCGAAGGCGTTGAAGCGGTAGATGGCGTGAAGCATGGCGTAGCTGTTGATGCCATTGTACTCCGTATCGCTGCGCATCATTGCATTGATAGTGCGGCTGAAGTTGCTCTGCTGATGGAGGATGTCATAGAACTGGAGGCTGATGGTCAAGGCATTTCCCTTGAGGAAGCTGTGGCTGATCTGAGCATTCCAAATCAGTTCATTGTTGTTCATTGACTCATCGTTATAGCCCCTGCGTGAGTTCTCACTGATGCTGGTAGAAACGCTGGATCCCCAAGGAGCATAGAGGTTGACATTGACACCATAGGAGAACATCCACGTGTCGAGGTTGCTGTTGCTCTGCAACTTGTTACGGGCATGGGTATAGGTGAGCGATCCGTTGGGTTCTACCTCCAGCCATGAATTGCGGTATGACAGCGAGAGGCGCTCCATCACCGTCGTGTTTTTGGTGGTGTTCTTCTCCGAGATATGCTTCTCATTATTGAAGAGGTAACTCACATTGTTGTTGTAACCCAGGTTGGTGAACGAGTTGATATTCCACATGCCGACACTGTCTATGGCCGTGTTGAACATGAAGGCTCCATTGAAGTTCCAGTTACCATTGATATTCTCGGGCCGCGTGGTGCGTCCACCAGTCTTTTCGTTATAGGTCACCAAGTTGCTGATGCTGTTGCGCGTAGTGCTGAAATTGGCGAAAGTCATGATCGAACGCTGGTGAGACTGCATATAGGTGTTGTAGAACAGCTGGAAACTGTTGGTAAACGAGGGCTTCAGTCCGGGGTTACCCATGGTGATGTTCATCGGGTTGCTGTCGT
>CAMZHP010000316.1 GCA_947306845.1 uncultured Prevotellaceae bacterium | reverse complement strand
GGTCAAGTCCCCAGTTGGTGAGCGGGGCATGGCCGAAGTTCATGAAGCGCAGCATGCACCGCCCGAGAAAGCCCTCGGGACGAGCACACTGACTGAAAAAATCCTTGAAAATATTCTTCATACCTTTTATAATAGTTGATAATCTTTTGCCTGTTGCATTGTTCTCATTTTTTCGTTGCAAAAATATGCAGTATTCAGGAAATAAGCAATACTCAAAAATTGGTAATCTATGCATACGGGGGAATCAAAGGTACAGGTTCGCAGAATCCAGAGTATTTATGTTTTGGTGGGAAAACGTAATAATTCAGCGAATGAGTTTTAGAGTGCCCTAATGGGAAGAACCAACGGTCGTCCTGCGAAGCGGAAGTCAAATGAAATAATAGTAAAAAATATTTTCTTACCATTTTCTTAAAAATTTTCTTAAGATTTCTCGCCGAAGGCGACTTCTTTTACTATTCGCTGAATTATTACGAAAAACAAGAAAATTGACACTCCTAATACAAATGTATGCCACATTTGGGAGATTCTTCAAAAAATAGAGTTACTTTTGCATAATAGTGTTTGACTAATTCCATTTCATCGCTCCGACAAATATATGAAAGCAATAATATGAGGAACTTAAAAACGAATCTTTTGATTCTTGGCCTTTCCGTCACATTGTCGATGCTGACAACGATGGGAATGGCACAGGGATTCAAGAATCCGGTGTTGCCAGGATTCCATGCCGACCCGAGTGTGTGCCGGGCGGGTGACGACTTCTATCTCGTGAATAGCACGTTTCAATATTTCCCAGGAGTACCTGTTTTCCACAGCAAAGACCTGGTGAACTGGGAGCAGGTGGGTAACTGCCTGACAAGGCCAACGCAGGTGGACTTGAAAGCAACCGATGGCAATAGTGGCATTTATGCCCCCACCATCCGCTTCAACAATGGGCGCTTCTATATGGTCACAACGGTGTTCCCCTCACGACGCCATTTCTATGTGTGGACGGACAATCCTGCTGGAGAGTGGTCGGAACCCATCGTGATTGACTTCGCCATAGGTAGTTGCGACCCGACGCTCTTCTTCGACGATGGCAAGTGCTATTTCCTGTGGAAGGAGGGAGATATCAAAATCTGTGAGATTGACGTGGAGACGGGAAAGAAAATGAGCGATATCCATCATCTGGGGACAGGACTCGGAGGTCGTTATCCCGAGGGACCCCATATCTACAAGAAAGATGGCTACTACTATCTTTTGCTCGCTGAAGGTGGAACGGAACATGGACATCATGTGAATATCCTACGTAGCAGAAACCTCTTCGGTCCATACGAACCAAACCCCGCCAATCCTATTTTATCGCATTTCAACATGAAGATGCAGAACAGCCCAATACAAGGTCTGGGACATGCCGACCTGGTGCAGGCTCCCGATGACTCATGGTGGATGATTTGTCTGGGATACAGAACCAGCGGCTATCTACAGCATGTGATGGGGCGCGAGACCATGTTGGCACCAGTGCAGTGGGAAAAAGGTGGCTGGCCCGTGGTGAACGGTGATGGCACGTTGCAGACTGACATGAAATGTAAGGCACTCCCTTTGGTGCCGATGACTCAGGATCCCACAAGGGAAGAGTTCAACTATGTCGAGCGTCATGCTCCCAAAGACAGTTATCACTCATTGGGATTGCCCATGGGGTGGATGAGCCTATGCAATCCCGACTACTCCAATTATTCTCTCAAAGAGCGAAAAGGATGGCTCAGACTCCGCCCAAGCACCACAGACCTCAGCGAGATGGCATCACCCACGTTCGTTGCCCGAAGACAGACAGAACTGAATTTCTCTGCTACTGCCATGTTCGACCTCTCTCATCTTACAGAAGGAATGCAGGCCGGCATCACTGCATATGCTGCACCGCTAAATCATTATGATGTGTCGGCCGAAAGAAGAGAAGGGAAGATCATCATCAAATCAAATGTTAGATTAGGACAGACCTGCCATAGCGAAAGGGAATTCACGTTGAGAGGCGATTGTGCGTATCTGCGCATCACCTCCGACCAGAATTACTATTATATGATGGCATCGGCCGACGGTTCTGATTACATCCAATTGGCCAAGATGGAATATCGTTTCCTCAGCACCGAAACCATCGGGGGCTTTACCGGTGTCATGCTCGGCCTCTTCACGCAGTGCAGGCAAGACTCAGATAAAGGATATGTAGATATAGATTGGTTTGAATATGAAAAATGATCGAACTTGCAATATGCCATTCTTGAAAATTCTTTTTTTTCCATATAATTCTTGAGTATCAATATGAAAATCGGAAACAAATGGCTCTCGTTTGAGATTACGAAAAAAAGTTCTTCCTGTGATGATCCAATCACACAGGATATCATAGAGAAATGCATCAGGATTGCCATGGATGCCTTGGAGGGAGAGCGTGACAGAGACGGCAACGCCTTAATCCTCCATTCACTGATTGTTGGGTCCATGGGGCTGACTGACGAGGAAAAGTGTGCAGGATTCTTGCATGACGTAGTGGAAGATACCAAATGGACCTTTGATGACTTGCGGGATGAGGGAGTACCGGAAGAAATAATCGAGGTGTTACAGTTATGTACCCATGAAGAGAACATGGACTATTACGACTATGTACAGCGCATCATTGATTCAGGCAATATGACAGCCATCCACGTAAAGCAGAATGACCTTCGTCACAATCTCGCTCGTGGTCATGCTTTTGGTTATCCCAAACTGATAGCTAAGCACCAAAAGGCGCTGCACATGATTGAAGATTATCTGAAAGATGAGAGACAATAAATGTTGGGCGACGGCTACTCATGTCGGTTAAAAAAAGATTTTTGTTCCCCTCTTGAGGGAAAAACCAAAACCTTTGCCTTTTTTGTTGTCAGGATGGTATTTTTTAATTAATTTTGTGGGAGAATGTGAAAAGAAAACTGTAAAATGCCGGAAGCTGATTCTTTTTCAGTACTGACAACTTCTTTTATTAGTGATGAGATATGAATTGCATTGAACTTAAACGTCTGTTTTTTACACTTCTGGGCATGGCAATGGTTATGACCGCCCAGTCTCAGATGAGTTTTACTTCCCCCACGACGTTGTTCGTGATGCACAGCAGCGGCAACCATCTGAAGATGGCGAGCGACTATAGCGGACAATTGGAGGCCGCCAATGTTGCCAATGCCCAGCAGATGACCATTGTGCCCAATGGCAAAGGCTATTACTATATCAGGACGGCGGGCAAGCGCTATCTGTCGAAGGTGAACACATGGAACACGTCGTTTGTCACCGATTCAACCACCGACAATGCCTTGTTCTCGTTTGAGCAGGCCCAGGGCGCGTATATCCGAATCCGCTGCAAGGGAAACGGCCTCTGTATAGGCACTGACAGCAACGATGCCGGAACTAAGGTCTTTTCCGATAAGAACGGCTCTGACATGAAGCACTTCTGGTTCTTCAGCGACAAGGCGAACGGCACCGTACCAACCGACACGCTCTCCTATTCTGTCTTTCCCTCCATTGTACGTCAGAAGTTCGACGGATGGGGCGTCTCGCTCTGCTGGTGGGCTGGTATGTGCGGCAAGTGGAGCGATAAGAAGATTGATGAGATCGTGACATGGATGACCAGTCCTACAGGACTGAACTACAGCCATTTCCGCTATAATATTGGCGGTGGCGATGATCCGGAGAACAAACACTGCACACCTCACCACATGGGTAACGGAAAGGGCCTGCGGGCAGAGATGGAGGGCTTCAAGGATT
>CAMZHP010000315.1 GCA_947306845.1 uncultured Prevotellaceae bacterium | reverse complement strand
AGCATGGCCTCCACGCTCTCGTAGGTGAACTCCGAACCACAGTCCGTGAATTCTCCCAAGATGATGCCACGGCAGCGGTTGAGCACACCGTTCATCTGCAGGATGCGCATTTGGCGGTCGATGTTGTGCATCGACTCCTCCACTTCCTCGATAAAGAGGATGAGGTCGCGGCCTAAGGTGGCATCGGCTTGCGATCCGAGGTTGGGAACAAAGGTGCAGAGGTTGCCGCCTACAAGCGTGCCACTGGCCTTTCCCAAGATGTTCTGCTTGTGGGCAGGCAGCTCATAGCGTGGCACCTTGCCCATGAGCAAGTCACGCATCATGGTGCTGGTGTTGTCGGTCCCGCCCTTGGCGAGGAAGGAACTCATCGTGCCGTGGATGCTCATCACGCCGGCACGGGTAAGCAACCCGTGGAGTGTAGAGATGTCGCTGAAACCCACAAGCCATTTAGGTGAACTGGCAAGTTCGCGCAGTGACAATTGGTTGATATACTGGATAGTGCCATAGCCACCACGGTTGCAGATGACGGCCTTGATGCTTGGGTCGTTCCATGCCCATCGGATGTCGCTGATCCGTTCTTCCATGGTACCGGCATATTTCCCGTCCACCATCTTTCCCACATTGGGTCCGACTACAGGCACGAGTCCCCATGACCGCAGCACCTCAGCAGTTTTATCCACATTCTCCATCGGAGTGAAGTAGGAGGGTGATATCAGCGCCACCTTGTCCCCTGCATGCAGATATGCCGGTTTCACGGTGTACAGCAATACGCTCCTGTCGGGCTCCGCCTCCTTGAACTCATCATCTTTGTCGCATGAAGCCAGCACCTGATTGCAGCATACCGCCATCATGGCAGAAAACAGCAAAAATCTCACTCTAGTCATCTTTTCCATTCTTATTTGTTTTTCTTGTTCTTCAATTTCTCTGCAAAACTATAAAAAAAACTCCTTTTTTCAACATTCTTCCTCTTTTTTGTGTCTACCCACTCTTCTCAATAGTAATTGACGAACGCGCGACGGTCCAAATGAATGGTCCATTCTATGGGTCATTATAAAATCTCCCCAGTTAGAAGAGCATCCTTCATTCGCAGCTATAGCCAGCTCCCCAATCCCCTGTCTGAGGGAAAGGGGGCCGCAGGGCGGAGGTGTCTGACTAGAGGGGTAGGGCGTTGACTCAGATCGGGCCCGTAGTTTTCACTACATTCATCTCTTTTTTAACAACCAGCTTTCATCTTTAGAAAAAAAGTATTAACTTTGTCTCAAAATAGAATTGATGATGGCCAATCAAAAACAGGCGGCAGCCGCAGCAGATTTTGCCAAGCGGTGGGAAGGTAAGGGATACGAGAAAGGGGAGAGTCAGGTGTTCTGGACAGAACTTCTGACAGAGGTGTTTGGGATAGAAAAGCCATCCACCTTCATTACCTTTGAGCAACAGGCGCAACTCGACCATACTTCTTTCATCGACGTGCTGATACCTTCGACCCATGTCATGATTGAACAGAAGAGCATCGATAAGGATATCAACAAACCCATACGGCAGAGCGATGGCATGCTGCTCACTCCCTTTCAGCAGGCGCAGCGGTATTCGGCAGTTTTGCCTTACTCGCAGCGTCCGCGATGGATTGTTATCTGCAATTTCAGGGAATTTGCCGTCCATGATATGGAGAACCCCAATAGTGAGCCATATATCATCTTGCTAAAGGATTTGGGTAAGGAATATTACCGTCTGCAGTTCCTGGTAGAGCAGGGCAACGAGCACCTTCAGAAGGAGATGGAGGTGTCGATGAGAGCCGGGGAAATCGTGGGAAAACTCTATGATGCACTCATCAGGCAATACATCGACCCAACCAATCCTTCCACCATGCGGTCGCTCAATATTCTATGCGTGCGCTTGGTGTTCTGCCTATATGCCGAGGATGCCGGAATTTTCGGCAAACATGACATGTTTCATGACTACTTGGCACAATTTGATACCAATACCATGCGGGCGGAACTCATCAGGCTCTTCCATGTGCTTAACACCAAGCCTGAGGAACGTGACCCATACATGCGGGAAGACCTTGCCGCTTTCCCTTATGCCAACGGTGGACTTTTTGAGGAGGAGATAGAGGTTCCGCGTTTCACAGATGAGATACGATCGCTGCTGTTGAAAAACGCTTCTATGGACTTTGATTGGAGCATGATCTCGCCCACCATCTTCGGTGCGGTGTTCGAAAGCACACTCAACCCTGAGACACGCCGCTCTGGTGGTATGCACTATACCTCCATCGAGAACATTCACAAGGTAATCGACCCACTGTTTTTAGATGACCTCAATGAGGAACTTTCCGGCATCATGGAAGAACCGGTCATCAAAAAACGGCGCAAAATGCTCGCAGAATACCAGGAAAAAATGGCCTTACTCACTTTCCTTGACCCAGCTTGTGGTTCTGGCAATTTTCTGACTGAGACTTATCTCTCGCTGCGGCGGTTGGAGAATAAAGTCATCCATGAACTGCAGGGCGGCCAGGTGGTGATGGGAGAATTTGTCAACCCTATCAAAGTGAGCATCAACCAGTTCTATGGCATAGAGATCAACGACTTCGCCGTCACTGTGGCTACTACTGCTTTGTGGATCAGTGAGGCGCAGATGATGGCGGAGACAGAGCAAATCATCCATCAGGACATCGATTTCCTGCCATTGAAGACATACACCAACATCCGTGAGGGAAATGCACTGAGGATGGAATGGGACGAATGGCCCGTCAACGATGACTTGCCGACCATCGTGGCGCAAAAGACTATCATCTACCCGTTGAAGGAAGAGCAGCAGGGCGAAATGTTCAATGAGCCTATCGTCAGTTACGACGGTATCGAACTATATACCAAGGAAATGGAACTGCACAATGCGCCAAAGCCACATAAGACACGCCATGTCTGTTTCGACTATATCATGGGCAATCCACCGTTTGTGGGGGCAAGAATGAAAAGCGAGCAACAAGCGGAGGACATCATCAGCATTTTCGGCTCGAAGTGGAAAAATGTAGGTAATATGGATTATGTGTGTGCTTGGTACAAAAAATGTGCGGATATTATGAAAGGTACAGACACGCATGCTGCACTCGTTTCAACCAATTCTATCTGTCAGGGCGAACAAGTAGCCAATCTATGGGCACCGCTTTATGATGAGGGAATCCGTATCAACTTTGCCCATCGAACATTCAGATGGGATAGCGAGGCTTCTGTCATGGCGCATGTGCATGTGATTGTCGTTGGATTCAGTTACAAGGAAGATAAGCCAAAACGAATATATGACAATGGAACAATCCTTCAAGTGAAGAATATAAACGCTTATTTGACGGATGCCCCCAACGTATTCATATATAGCCGACAACACCCCATCGCAGATGTGCCAGAAATTGGTATTGGCAACAAGCCTATAGACGGAGGCAACTTTCTCTTTGAGAAAGAGGAGATGGAGGAGTTCATTCTTAAAGAGCCTAAATCCGCCAGTTATTTCAAACCATGGTATGGCGCGGTGGAGTTCATTCACCAGAAGCCAAGATATTGTATGTGGTTAGGTGACTGCACACCAGGTGAATTGCGACAGATGCCTCATTGCATCAAGCGGATTGAAGCGGTAAGAAAACTAAGATTGGAGAGTAAGAGTGCTGGAACAAGAAAACTCGCTGACCGTCCTACAAGATTCCATGTGGAGAATATGCCAAAAGGTAACTTCATCATCGTGCCAAAAGTATCGTCTGAACGACGTCGCTATGTGCCGATGGGATTCGTGTCAC
>CAMZHP010000314.1 GCA_947306845.1 uncultured Prevotellaceae bacterium | reverse complement strand
GAGGAGGTGAAATAAGATGCAAGGCGAGAGCAGAGTGCAACTAGGAATAGAGGTTTTCATTTTGGTATAACCTTTGGGGAGGGGGTGAGAGTATTTTGAGAACAACTTCATTTGAGTTTAGATGACGTGTTGTTACAAAATATTATTTATCTTTGCACTCTATTCATACATCGTATATCAAAAATGAAGGATATGACAAGACGACTTCTTTCCGCCTTTTCCCTATTTGCGTTTTTCCTTTCTATGAGTGCCCTCCCTGTGGACAAGCGTCAGGCACGGGTTGCAGCCGAGTCTTTTTTACGCTCAAAGGGGGCTGTGCCTGTTCTTCAGGAGGTTCATTTTTCATCCTCTGACTCAAATAGGAGCAAAAGGGATGGGAATCCGTATTATTATATTTTCAATGTGCAAGAGGGTGGTTATTTAATCGTAGCGGCTGACGACTGCGTGCCGGCTATTCTTGCCTACTCAGAAGATGGCGCTCTCGATAATGACATGCCGCCGAATATGCGTGCATGGCTCTCCGGGTACGAAGAAATAATCGATGTCCTCCGTTTGTCGGGCAGGAAAAATGCATTAACTTCCGACCTTCCTCAGCACAAGCCTGTTGAGCCGATGCTGACTTGTCTGTGGGCACAAGGCTACCCCTATAACCTAATGCTGCCTGAATGCCATTACACCACCATAGCAGGCACGGACAGCATCGGCCATTGCAATGTGGGTTGCGAACCCACCGCCATGGCTCATCTCATGCACTATCATCAATGGCCAGAGACATTGCCGACGGACATACCCGGCTATCAAAACAACACTGATGCGGGTGGCGTTGATGCATACATCGAACAGATAGACAGTGGCACTGTCATTCCTTGGAATGAGATGCTTGACACATATACCCGTTTCCCTGAATTGAGTGATGACCCGGAAACATCACAGAGAGCTGTTGCGACACTTATGCGATGCTGCGCCCAGTCTGTGAAGTCGGTATTCTCCTCCGGCTCTTCGTCGTTCGGCGAGGATATGCCTTTTGCCTTAACTCAATACCTTGGATATGCTCCCTCACTCCACAGAGAGACAAGAAGTGATTATAACACGGAGACGTGGGACAATCTCATTTACCATGAACTTGAGGAAGGAAGACCTGTCTTGTATGAAGGAGCAACGCTCGTGTCCGGACATGTGTTTGTTGTCGATGGTACAGATGGTACCGGATTGTATCATGTCAATTGGGGATGGAGTGGAGTGTACAATGGTTATTTCCTGCTTCTCTACCTTAACCCTGCCGATGACCGGGGACATGATGCCGAATTTGGTTTGGGTGGCTATGCTTTGCATCAGCATGCCACGGTGGGGATAAAGCCCGTCCGCATTCCATCGTCCATTGACGACAAACCATCTCCTCTCATTGATTCCAAATCGCCCCCCATTATCTATGATTTGCAAGGCCGACGAGTAAACATCAACCATGCCTTACAAAAGGGCATTTATATCATTGATGGGAAAAAATGTATAAGACGATAATGCTTTATCGGGCTGTTTCAGCAACTCAAAGAACAAATGTTTTTAATTTGCCAGTAGGAATATGGGATATCGTGCCCGTATCTTGTCTTCATAGTCTTATTTGGGTAGTTATTGACTGCAAAGATAATTTAAAAACCGCAATCATCAAATAGGGATTAATGACAAACGACTATCAAAACACGGAAAACGACTATCAAAACATTGAAAATGATAGTCTTTTTTTGTGGTTTCAAGTCTTTGGGGTGTAAACCTCATTCTGATACACTGCCATGGCGGTAGGAAAAAGCAACCAAGCAAATCTATGTGTATCAATTTTCGCTACTTTTTCAAAAAAGTGAAACGAATTAGTTTGTCTTTCAACAACCATTTGTATATTTGTGGATGAATTGCAAAAAGGATGTTATTCCAAAATAAGGTTGCCAAAATCAGCCGAAGACCTATTCAACTGTTCATGCTCATACCGATGAAAACGATTCAAATTACATGCTTATGAAAAAAGAGATTTTGACCTTCTGTGTCATGCTACTTGGGAGTATCAGCACTATCACCGCACAAGTGAAACTGCAGACGGACAATGTAGATGAAGTACTCAAAGCCATGACGCTTGAGGAGAAAGCCATGCTCGTCGTAGGTGGCAACCGCCAGATAGCGACAAGCGACAACAATGGCATGATTGGCGGACATGCCCAACGAGTGCCGGGTGCCGCAGGTGCCACACAGGCTATTCCCAGGCTGGGCATCCCTTCTTCGGTTCTCACAGACGGCCCTGCAGGTGTGAGAATCAATCCGAAACGCAACAATGACACCAACACCTACTACTGCACAGGCTTTCCGGTGGGCACTGCCCTAGCCTGTACCTGGAACACACAACTCGTTGAGGAGGTTGGAAAGTGCATTGGCAATGAGGTGCTGGAATATGGTTGCGACGTGTTGCTTGCCCCTGGCATGAACATCCACCGTTCACCACTTTGTGGCCGCAACTTCGAATACTATTCGGAAGACCCTCTTGTAACTGGCAAAATTGCCGCCGCCTACGTACGAGGTGTTCAGAGTCAGGGTGTGGGAACCTCTGTCAAGCACTTCGCAGCCAACTCCCAGGAGACCAACCGTATGGGTGTTGACGAGGTGATGTCACAACGTGCCCTCCGCGAGATTTACCTGAAGGGCTTTGAAATTGCTGTTCGCGAATCGGCTCCCTGGACGGTGATGTCGTCCTATAATCGTCTTAACGGTCCTTTCACTCAGGAGAATGGTGAGTTGCTCACTACCATCCTGCGCGACGAATGGGGCTTCAACGGCATCGTCATGACAGACTGGACTGGTCTGCGCAATACGGCTGCCCAGATTCAGGCTGGCAATGACCTGATGGAACCAGGCAACGACGCACAAATCAAAGACATCATAGAAAAAGTGAAAAGTGGCGCCTTGAAAGAAGCAGATCTTGACATCTGTGTGAAGCGCATCCTGCAGTATCTTGTCAAGACACCAGCCTTCCGAGCCTACAAATACTCCAACAAGCCCGATCTGAAAGCCCATGCCGAGGTGACGCGCCGTAGTGCCACTGAGGGAATGGTGCTACTGAAGAATGAGGGGCAGGCATTGCCGATGGATGGCACGAAGACCATCTCCGTCTTCGGCGTCACATCATACGACTTCATTGCCGGTGGCACTGGCTCTGGCGATGTGAACAAAGCCTACACCATCGACCTGATGCAGGGACTCACCGAAGCAGGATTGAAAGTGAATTCCAAACTCGCCGACCTTTACAAGAGTTATCAGAACTACCAACAATGCCAAACCGCAGCCGGTCCTGCGCGAGGTGGCTGGTTCTGGGGCAAGGCCCTTCTTCCAGAGATGGCCGTCAGTCGTCCCATCATCAACGCACAAGCCCAAGAGTCTGATCTCGCCATCATCACCATAGGACGTCAGGCTGGCGAAGGCTCTGACCGTCAGGAGAACGGAGATTTCACGCTCAAAGATGTTGAACGCCAGCTCATTACTGATGTATGCAATGCCTTCCATCTGGCCAACAAACCCGTGGTCGTCGTGCTCAACATGGGCAATGTCATCGAGACTGCCTCTTGGAAATCGATGCCCGATGCCATCCTTCTCGCTTGGCAGCCAGGACAAGAGGGTGGCTATTCTGTGGCCGACGTGCTGACAGGCAAGGCCTATCCTTCTGGGAAGCTCACCATGACATGGCCCAACAACCTCGTCGACCTGCCATCCAGTGCCAGTTTCCCCAACGTACGTCCCTCGGCAACTGGCCGCAGACGCGGAAACGAAAAGGTGG
>CAMZHP010000313.1 GCA_947306845.1 uncultured Prevotellaceae bacterium | reverse complement strand
GTTACCCATGGTGATGTTCATCGGGTTGCTGTCATCGGTGATGTCAAGCAGGTCCGAGATACTGGGCTGTGAGGTTGTTCCACGGTACTGCACACGCAGGTTGCTCAGTTGATTGAAACGATAGCGGAAGTCAAGTGTCGGTGACATGTTGGTCACGTTCCTGACCGTATCCACAGAGATTCCCTGATAGTTCTGCACATAATGCGAGCGCTGCGGCTGCACCATGAATCCGGCATTGAGTTGGAACTTCGGCTGAATCCAACGATAGGTGGCCTGGATGTCGTGGATGTAGTTGCTATACTCCGAGTAGCGGCTCAGGTTGGTCTCTTTGTGGTTCTCTATTCCATCCGTCACTCTGTCAAGATAGGGTGCCCATGTGCGGTATCTGGGCACGATACCCTCAGAGAAAGCTGTTCCTAAGCGACTGAAGTCATAGGTGGAGCGGTCGCTCTCATTGTAGCTGTAGTTGTAGCGATAGCTCAACTGCAAGAACATGTATCTGTTGAGAGGCTCGGTATAGGCTGCCTGCAGCGAGTATCCCTTTCTTGTCGACGGTGTCAGACTGTATCGGTTTGTCTGGTAGGTCGAGTCAAGACCGAGATAACTCAGGGTCTGATAGAGGGTTGTCCTGTTGATGGACAAACTGGTATTGTCGTTGTCGCTGTAATTGCCATCCACACGTAAGGTGACATTCCGGCCTCTATTGTTGAGCTTGCGGTTGAACTGCAGCATACCGTTGACAGAGTTGGACTTTCCATATGAAAGGGAGACACTGTTCTGTTGGTTGACGATGATCCTGGTGCTGTCGCTGTCATATTTGGCAAGCTTCTTCAGTCCATCCTCTGACAGTGGGTCAACTACAAGGAGATAGGGATCTTCATTGAAGGTGGCTGAAACGGAGGACTGGTTGCCATCATTGGAAGACACGGTGAAACTCGGACGGAACATGATGTTGGTCATCGAGTCGGGAGTCCACTCCAGGCGCATCTGGCCGTTCCATGAGTTGCGGCGGGTGTAGTTCTGATTGATGCTATTGGAGAACGAACTTGTTTTTCCCACAAATTGCTCCGTCGACTGCTTGGAATAGATGTCACCGTTGGAATGGTTCCACCTGATGCTGGCGTCTGCCTTCAGCTTGTTGGTATCCTCGTAGTTGAACTGGAGTCCTATCATTTTTGTGGCATTGAGGCCATTGCTGCCGCCCATGCCACCCATGCCGCGACGTCCACCGCCGCCACCGGGGAAGCCCATGTCATTGGTATTATTGGCACTACCCATGAACATGATGCGGTACTTATCCTTGAAGAGCGCTGCCATCACACGCTCGGCGTAGCGGTCATGCGTACCGATGGCGAGGTCGGCATTGCCGAAGAAGCCCTTGTTCATGCCAGCCTTCAGGCCGAAGTCAAGCACTGTCTGCTCCTCACCGTCGTCAATGCCGGTGATGCGGGCCAGGTCGCTTCGCTCATCGTATGCCTTGATGCGATCCACAATCGAGGTGGGGAGGTTCTTCAGTGCGGTCTGGGTGTCGCCGGTCATGAACTCCTTGCCATCGACGAGGATTTTCTTCACCTGCTTACCGTTGATGGTGATCTTACCATCGTCATCCACTTGTGCTCCAGGAAGTTTTCTCACCAGTTCCTCCACCACTGAGCCTTCTGGCACACGATATGCAGCTGAGTTATATACAAAGGTGTCTTCCTTCACCACCACCTTTGAGGCCATACCCGTGGCAGTGACACCCTTGAGGAGGATAGCGTCGCCGCTCATGGAAACATTACCGAGGTCAGCCTCAGTACCCTCTGCTAGTGTAAGACGCTTGGCAACGGTTGTATATCCCACGCTCGTAATTTTGAGGATATACGTGCCGGCACTGTCTACTGGCATGGTGAAATTGCCCTCATCATCGGAGAGCACACCTGTGACAAAGGTACTGTCGGTGCGAAGCAACTGCAGGGTGGCCTGCATGATGCCCTCTTTAGACTGTTTGTCTATAATACGTCCCTTAATTCCCTGCTGCGCGTATGTTGTGGCCGAAAAAGCCAGCCATAAACATAAGCAAGTAAAAAAATGTCTCATCTTTGATTATTATAAATGCAAATTATTATAAATGCGTAATGAATAGGATATCGGCATCCTTGCCGTCGTTTAGTTGATTGTTTGACGAATAAGAGTCCGTAAGGTTTAAGGCAGCAAAAGAAAAAAAACATAAAATATTTCCTTATTCAGCCACGAAGTTGTAACTTTGTACTGTGATTTCGATGTATATTTATATAATAAGGTAAAGAGATCAATCTCAAATCTCAAACCTCAATCCTCAAAACATATCATGTCCAAAGTCATCCTGTCATATCATCTTCACGAAGACCTTGCCATCGCCCTATCTGGGTGCAGCCACGACAAGACCTTCGTGCTCACCGACACCACGACCCGCCAACTCTGCTGGCCACTGCTCAGCAACCATCCCGGTCTGCGCGGTGCCCATCACATTACCATTCCCGCCACCGACACACATAAAAACATCGACACCCTAGCACAGGTATGGAGTGAACTTGGCGAGCATGGTGCCACGAGGCACTCATGCCTCATCTGCCTCGGAGGGGGAATGGTCACCGATCTGGGAGGCTTTGCAGCTGCGACCTTCAAGCGAGGCATCAATTACATCAACATCCCCACCACCCTACTCGCTATGGTGGACGCCTCTGTCGGCGGGAAGACAGGCATCAATTTCCGAGGATTGAAAAACGAAATAGGAGCGTTTGCCGATTCTGAGTGCGTCATCATCCATACACCATTCCTCAGCACACTCGACTCCGACAACCTCTGCTCGGGATATGCCGAGATGCTGAAACATGGTCTCATTGCCGATAATGATACCTGGGCCGACTTGCTCAACTTCGACATCCTCCATCCCGACCTCCAACTGCTCCAGCAGATGGTGGGGCTATCGGTAGCCGTCAAGGAGCGCATCGTCGAAGATGACCCTCACGAAAAAGGTATTCGCAAAGCCCTCAACCTCGGACACACCATCGGCCACGCCTTCGAATCGTGGGCACTAAGCCGTAAGCAGCCCATCCTCCATGGTTTTGCCGTGGCCTACGGACTTGTGAGCGAGCTTTATCTAAGCTGCATAAAAACAGGGTTTCCCTCCCACAAAATGAGAGCTACCGTCTCATATATCAAAGAGCATTATGGCCAGCTGCCCATCACCTGCGACGATTATCCCACCCTCATCGAACTGATGACCCACGACAAGAAAAACCAAGGCGACACCATCAACTTCACCTTGCTGGGAGACATCGGTGACATCCGCATCAACCAGACTGCCACCCAACGGGATATCGAGGAAGCCCTCGATTTCTTCCGGGAAGGGCTCTAAATCATCATCATACCCATGCCCCATACTACCTAGCGCCCCTAGTATATCTAGAAAATCTAGAAAATCTAGAGCTTTTAGTAAATTCAAATAATATTCTCAAAAAATCCATTTTTCTCTCGCCATGCCCACTTTTTACATTTATTAAGAAATAAAAACATGATTTTTCT
Organism: uncultured Prevotellaceae bacterium; assembly: GCA_947306845.1. The sequence goes on along the minus strand of CAMZHP010000313.1, from coordinate 270 downwards.
TTGTCAATTCCACAAGAGTTTATAAATTTGCACCGCAATATTTGTACAAATGATATAAAAATCCTGTTTAGAGATAAAAGAACTATGGGAATTTTCTAAATTCTCCATTGAAAAATTCACAGAGCTAATCATGTACCCACCTCCAAAATGAGGATTATTTTTTTATTAAACTTAAATATTTTATTGTTATGAGAAAATTTACAAAAGGTTTACTTATGACGCTTGTTGCTTCTGCAATGAGTGTGGGAGCCTTTGGCCAAGTGGAAGGCT
>CAMZHP010000312.1 GCA_947306845.1 uncultured Prevotellaceae bacterium | reverse complement strand
TGTTCTTGCTCGTTTTGGTCAGTATCTGCACCTCAGAGGCAAAGCGCTTGGGGGTGCCGTCGTCATATTCCTCCATGATGAAGCGTTTCAGTTCGATGGCGATGGGAAGTTCCTTGACCAAGCCGTCGTTGCCGATGGCGCGCCACTCCGGCTCACCAATGGCGGTAATCATTTTCAGTCGTTGCATGTCGGCGTTGCCCAAAGTGGCGGTGGTGACAGCGATGAACAAGCCGAGGTGGTTGAGCAGGAAAGGGATGTCACGCCTCCAGTGGAAATGCAAGATGTGGTGGATGACGACATGCGAGAGGATGATGGTGACATAGACATACACCAGCACAAAAGGCCAGAAAGAGAGCATGTTGTTCATCCACGCTCCATTGACAGTCTGGCGGGTGAGTCCCATGATGATGGTAAGAACCACCGCAAAGAACAGCGCCGGCACAGCCGCACAATAAGTGCCTAAAAAGCGAAAGGCATGCACCCATCGGCGGAGCAGGTAGATGGCGGTGCACAACGCCAAAAGGCCGGCGAGCACGATACCATTGGCCGGCCAGGCAAACAAATCCCAAATGACAGGGCCGATGCTCAGTTCGAGCATCAGTCCTGCCACTACCAGGCCACAACAGATGATGAAGCCTTCACGGAGTGTCCATGGTTTGGTCCACATCAGAGTGATACGAGTTTACCGTTCTTTTTGGCTTCCTCTATCCATTTAGGTTCAATCTCTTGCAGGAAATGCTGTTTGTTGGCGTTCAAAGTCTTCATGTCGAGACCGATGGCGGCCTGAGCCTTCGCCTTGGTGGAATAGTCGGGCACGGGAATCTCTGTGGTGTGTCCATGCTTGGCAGCCACACGGGCTATCAGCAGACGAGCCTGCTGAGCGTAATCGACAGAATGAGAGAGCAGGCGGGTCACCTCCTGAGGAGCATGGAAGGTGGCTCCGTGAGATGCGATGGCATAGTCCCAACGCCACTGGCTCTTGCGCAGAAGAGCCTGGATGGGAGCCAACTCTGCTTCGGTGGCACCCTTGTCGATGATGAACTTCGCCTCGAAGTGGGCACGGGCCAACTCCTGCTCAGCACGGTCGCGAACCTCGTTGCACTTCTCCTGACGCTCATAGACATTCTGACGCAGCACCTCAGCGTCCTGGCGATGACAGGTCTGGCAGGTACGGTCTATCTTAGCCAGCGGCGACATAATCTGATGGTCGGAGAATTTCACTCCACCCTCGCTCTTATAAGGCATGTGGCAGTCGGCACAACTGACACCACGCTGGGCGTGGATGCCCTGTTGTGACATTTCCCATCCTGGATGCTGAGCTTTCAGAATCTTGGTCTTGGACAGCGGGTGGATGTAGTCGTAGAATCCAATCTCGTCAAACCATTTCTCTGCTGCCTCGCAGGTCAGGCCGTAGTGCTGGGGGAATACCAGGTAGTTGGCCTTGCCAGGATTCTTCGGGTCGTCGGGCTTGATGAAGTAATACTCCACGTGGCACTGTGCACAGACCAAGGAGCGCATCTCCTGATGAGTAGCTTTCTTCACATCCTTCCCCACACGGGCAAAAGCCTCATAGAGGGCGGGACGTGCCGGACGCAAATCCATTGTACGTGCGTCGTGACAGTCGGAGCAACCTATGGTGTTCACCTCTTCGGCTCCCAACTCACTCCATTTCTTGGCATAGAAGTTGGCAGGGTCCATGACAGACTTCGAGTCGCTCAATTCACGCATCATGCGAGGCACATCGGGCCCCTTGCACGTCCAACAGGTGGCGGGCTGCATGTCTGCGGCGATGGAGTCGGCTCCAATCTGTATGCCGGGGTTGCCCGTGCGCAAAATCTTGCGCATGTCCTCAAGAGCGTGCTTGTGCCCACGAGGTGTGTTGTAATGGCGGGAAAAAGCATAGCCTGCCCATAACACCACCATCTCAGGACGTGCCTCCAGCACATCGACTTCCTGAGAACTGTTGAATTTTGATTTGAACGTGGTGTCCTCGGTCATCGCCCATGTCTCGTATTCACGGGGATAGTCGGCCTTGAACTTCTCGTTTTGTGCGATGATGGAGTCGGTGAACTCCGTACGCTTGTTGTTGAACACGCTGGCCACCTCAGCCCGGCGTTCCATCAGTGATGACACGAGCAGGCCCAAGAGAAACACGAAGACCATGGAACCTCCGAAGAGTGCCCAGCCTTGCCATTTTTTCAGTTTTTTTGCCATGATATTTGATTTTTCAAGTTTCGGATAGCAATGAGAAGTAAAGATGTACGAGGGTAGAGAAATGCAGGCATCACCTGCCTGTGAGTCTTTGAAGCCAGTCTGGCACAGGGCTTGGTGGCAATGGGGTGACGCCCTCGGCAGCCGGTGTGCTCGACAGCGAGTTCATGCCGCCATGGGGCACGTTGCGATGGCAGTCCCAGCAAGCCTTGCCTTCGCCACGTTTGGCCATCATGTAGTCCATGCGGCCGGTCTTGACAAACTCCTGGTTGAGCTGCGTATGGCAACGGATGCAGTTGTTCATGATCACCTCGGCACTCATGTCTTCAGCCATGATGGCTTGACGTTCGGAGTGGGTGACGAAATAGGCCACATGTTTCAAACCGTCCATCGCCTTGAAACCATACTTGGCCATCAAACTGGAGTGAGGCACATGGCAGTCGTTGCAAGTGGCGTCTCGGCCATGCGACGAATGACTCCACGAAGCGTAGTAGGGTGTCATGATATGACAGTTGACGCAGGCGGAGGGGTTGTCGGCGATATAAGTGTGAGCCCGGAGCAAATACATGAACAGTCCACCCAAGCCCACAATCACACCGCCCAAAATGAGCAGCCCCACTTTTTGCTTGTATGAGAATCGGTCGATGATTTGGTCAATTATCTTCATGGATGGGTATTTTTATTTGCAAAAATACTCATAAATGAGGATGCAAAGGGTAACAAATGTTACCTTCTATCAATAAAATTTGTTAATTTTTAGAAATATTCACATTTTGTATCTACCTTTGTGAGGCGATACCAACACTATTCTTTTTCTTATGGATATAGATACATTAAGAGGATTGTCAGCCTGTCCGCTTTTCAAGGGGCTGACCGACGAGGAACTCATGGATGCGTTGCACCGGGTGCGCTATCGTGTGTTGACGTATAAGAAAGGCGCGCTCTTCGCCATGGCGGGCGACGAGTGCCTGCATGCCGACATCATCATCAGCGGAGAGATGACAGCTACCATGATGAGCCCATCGGGCAGGATCATCACCCTCAACATGCACCATTCAGGCAACATGCTGGCTCCCGCCTTTCTCTTTGCTGCCGACAACCACTATCCTGTAACCGTGGAGGCAGTCATCGACACCCGTGTGCTAAGACTCGGGCGCACGGATATGGAAAAGCTGATTCATTCAGACAGCCGTATTGCGCTCAATGAAATTCACATCCTCTCCAATATCGTGTCGTTTCTCACCAAGAAAGTAGGGATGCTCTCCATGAGTGTGCGTGAAAAGGTGGAAAGATATTTCAAAGAAGAACAAAACAGGCAACAGAGCCGCCATCTACGTATCAACCTCTCCCGCCAAGCGCTGGCAGAGCAATTCGGCATACAGAAATATTCTTTGCTGAGGTGTCTCAAAGAGATGCAGGAGGCTGGTGAGATACTGATAGAGGGCAGGGTCGTGCACCTTTTGAAATAGTCTTGCCCAACATTTCGTCTAGTATAGGGTTTGAACTCGCTCATACTTTGTGGAGCATGAGCGAGTTCAGCTTTATTTTCACTTGACCACGACCTTTTTGCCGCACAGTCTCGGCAGTCCGCAGAGAACGCACGGCC
>CAMZHP010000311.1 GCA_947306845.1 uncultured Prevotellaceae bacterium | reverse complement strand
GTAAATGTCGTGTCTGTCATGACATGCTATGCATACGTCTAAACTCCTAAACTCCTAAACTCCCAAACTCCCAGACTCCTAAACTCCTAAACTCCTAAACTCCTAAACTCCTAAAATAATTAATCTTCTAAAAACAATGAAACAACTGCTCACAATGACTTTTTGCCTGATGCTGTCGTCCATAGCGATGGCACAGGGCAACTACCGCTCTCAAGTATGGTCGCCAGACAATGGTGATGGCACCTATACCAATCCTGTCATCAATGCTGATTACAGTGATCCTGATGTTTGCGTGGTGGGGGATGACTATTACCTGACAGCCAGTTCTTTCCAATGCATTCCAGGACTGCCGATACTTCACTCACGCGACCTTGTCAATTGGGAAATCATCGGTCATGCCGTCAAGGAACTCCAACCCAAAGAGGAGTTCGACAGACCCAGTCATGGCAATGGCATCTGGGCACCCAGCATACGCTACCACGATGGTGAATTCTACATCTATTGGGGAGATCCTGATTATGGCGTGTTCATGGTGAAAACCACCGATCCGGCAGGGGAATGGTCTCAGCCGCTCTGCGTCATTCCCGGAAAGGGCATGATTGACACCTGTCCGCTTTGGGATGACGACGGCAGATGCTATCTTGTCAATGGATGGGCCAACAGCAGGGCACGATTTGCATCAGTTCTCACGGTGAGGGAACTCAATAAGGAGGGAACAAAACCTATTTCTGACCCCGTTATCGTGTTTGATGGAAACGGAACGGAGAACAGAACCTGCGAGGGACCGAAGTTTTACAAACGTGAGGGATGGTATTGGATCATGTGTCCGGCAGGGGGCGTGCCCACGGGATTCCAACTCGCCATGAGGTCGAAATCGCCATACGGACCATACGAGTCGAAAGTGGTGTTAGCCCAGGGCAAAAGCAGCATCAATGGACCTCATCAGGGAGGATGGGTGCATACCTCGTTGGGCGAAGACTGGTTCCTTCATTTCCAGGACAAGGAATGTTATGGACGCGTGGTTCACCTGCAACCGGTCACATGGCGTGACAACTGGCCTGTAATGGGAGTTGATAAGGATGGCGACTACTGTGGTGAGCCAGTGATCAAGTATCGCAAACCCAAGACACATGGAAGTGTCGCTGTGGTCAATCCCTTGGAGAGTGACGAGTTCAACCAACCCGTGATGGGCCGCCAGTGGCAATGGCAGGCCAATTATGATCAGAAATTCGGTATGCCCACGGCTTTTGGCACCTTCCGTGTTTACAACTTCAAACACGCTCAGGATGCACCCAATCTGTGGGACGTGCCCAATATGCTGCTGCAGAAGACGCCGGCGGACAACTTCACGGCGACAGCTAAGATGCGAATTACCTCCAAAGCCGACAATCAGTCAGGAGGAGTCATCATGATGGGTCTCGACTATGCTGCTTTGGTTGCCAAAAGGGTAGGGGATGAGTTTGTGCTCCAGCAGGTGATTTGCAAGGCGGCTGACAAGGGAAAGCCGGAGACAGTGACCGAAATCGCACGTCTGAAGGCTTCACTGAAAGATGAGATAGACTACAAGCCTGGCATCCACCTTGATATATTCATGAGAATGAAGGTGAACAATGGCAGTTGTTCTTTCGCATACAGCCTTGACGGAAAAAAATACCGCGATGCCGGCGAGACATTCAAGATGAAGGAAGGAAAATGGATCGGTGCCAAAATTGGCTTGGTCAGTTATGAGCCTGATGGCAACACCGACCGTGGATGGGTGGAGGCCGACTGGTTTAGGGTAACCCGATAAAGGCAACTCCTCCATCAATCAGAATTCCCCAGTCTTTCGCATAGCGAGACTGGGGATTCCCGTGTATGTAAGCCTAAAACTTGTCGGTTGAAATTGTTTATCCCAAATAGTGCTTGGGGGATGTAAACTTATAAGTATAAATCATCGCAATGATGATGCCCAATGCGGCCAACACCAGAAGCCAATACGTAATTTTGCCAAGAAGCTGTCTGCGTTTGATGGATGACAATCCCCTCCGCTTGAAACGGTCGGAGTCATCCATGTGTTTCCTCTTGTGGTGGTGGTGATGGTGGTGATGATGCCCTGAAGAGCTGCTCGATGAAGAGCTGCTCGAAGAGGTACTGCTTCTATGTTCGTCGGAATCGCTCATGTTATGCAAGTTTTAAGAAATCAGTCACCTGGTGCCGATGAGTTGAAAAACTCTCAATATCAGGGATTTTTAGTGAAATGAATGACACGTTATAGATAAAACGTTGCAAAATTACAATTATTATGTATAAATATGGGCATCAGAGTGTTAACTTTTATTAAAAAGTGGCGTTCGCCCATCCCGTCACCCTCTCGGTGAGGGTGACGGGAGAGGTTTTACATTCCGCAAGCAATGGTCAGACCGGCCATCACGATGCTCACCATCGACATCAGCTTGATGAGGATGTTGAGGCTCGGGCCAGAGGTGTCCTTGAACGGGTCGCCTACCGTGTCACCAACGATGGTGGCTTTGTGGCATGCAGAACCCTTGCCGCCAAAGTTGCCTTCCTCGACCATTTTCTTGGCATTGTCCCATGCACCGCCAGAGTTGGCCATGAACACAGCCAGGGTGAAACCGGCTGTCAGACCGCCTACCAGCAATCCCATGACACCAGCCACACCGAGAGCGACACCTACTACGATAGGAATGGCAATGGCCAGCAGTGACGGGAAAATCATCTCTTGCTGCGCACTACGGGTGGATATCTCCACGCAGCGGCTGTAGTCGGGGGTTCCCTTTCCTTCAAGGATGCCCTTAATCTCACGGAATTGGCGGCGCACCTCCTCGACCATTGACTGGGCGGCACGTCCTACAGCACCCATCGTCAGACCACAGAACAGGAAGGCTGCCATGCCACCGATGAACGCGCCGACTAGTACTTTCGGATTCATCAGGTTGACCTGGAAGTAGTCCATGAATTGTGCGATGTCGGCAGTGGTGGGATTGATGGCTCCATAGGTATCCGACACAAAATTGCCGGCTGCATCGACCGTGCGCTCCATGGCGATTTTCACCTCTTCCACGTATGAGGCAAGAAGGGCGAGAGCGGTGAGGGCTGCTGAACCAATGGCAAAGCCCTTGCCGGTAGCTGCAGTGGTATTGCCAAGGGCATCAAGAGCATCCGTGCGCTTGCGAACTTCGGGTTCCAGTTCGCTCATCTCAGCGTTGCCTCCGGCATTGTCGGCGATAGGACCGTAAGCGTCGGTGGCCAAGGTGATGCCAAGGGTGGAGAGCATACCGACAGCGGCGATGCCAATGCCGTAAAGACCATGCGACATGCTTGCTGAATCCATGCTCAGGCTGAAGCCATTGGCGCAAAGGTAACTCAGCAAGATGGCTATGGAGATAGTCACCACGGGCACCATGGTGGATATCATTCCAGTACCGATGCCTTTGATGATGACGGTGGCGGCACCTGTCTGTGACGACTCCGCAATCTTCTGGGTGGGTTTGTAACTGTGCGAGGTATAATATTCGGTTCCTTGGCCGATAATCACACCTGCCACCAGACCGGTCACTACAGAGAACGACACGCCTACCCAGTTCTCGATACCGAGCAGGTAAAGGATGACGAAAGAGGCGATGGCGATGAGAATGGCCGAGGCATTGGTTCCCACGCCTAATGAGTGGAGCAGGTCCTTCATGGTGGCTCCCTCCTTGGTGCGAACCAGGAAAATACCGAATATGGACAGGAAGATACCTACGGCGGCGATGATCATCGGGGCGATGACGGCACGCATCTGCATGTCGGGGTTCATGGCAAAGGCAGTGGCTCCCAAGGCGGCTGT
>CAMZHP010000310.1 GCA_947306845.1 uncultured Prevotellaceae bacterium | reverse complement strand
GCCGCCACGATGCTCAATCTCGACCACAAGGCCGCCATCATGAACGACCGCAACCCACAGCGCGGTTATCCCAAATGGGGATGGCTCGAAACCACCCTCCGCAACCCCCACAAATGGAGTGCCGAGCATCCGTATCTCTACACCCTTCGTGCCACCCTCACCGACTCCCTCGGACAAGCCCTGGAACAGATGACCACGAAAGTGGGATTCCGGCAAGTTGACATCCGTGGCGGTGAGATGTTTGTCAACGGCAAGAAAGTGAGGTTGCGTGGTGTCAACCGTCATGAGATGGACCCTGAGACGGGTCATGTGATGTCGGAGGAGCGCATGCTTCAGGACATCCTGCTGATGAAACGCGCCAACATCAACGCCGTACGCACCTGTCACTACCCCAACACCGAACGCTGGTATGAGTTGTGCGACAGCATCGGCCTGTATGTGCTCGACGAGGCCGACATCGAGGAGCACGGTCTGCGCGGACAACTGGCCAGTGACCCCACATGGGCTGCCGCGTGGATGGACCGCACCCAGCGGCTCGTCATCCGCGACCGCAACCACCCGTCGGTCATCATGTGGAGCCTTGGCAACGAGGCCGGATGGGGCACCAATTTTGCCGCCACCGCTGCCTGGATCCATGAGTACGACCCCACCCGCCCCGTGCATTATGAGGGAGCGCAAGGCACGGGAGCCGAGGAATGGGGCCGCAGTGGCGACCCAGCCTATGTCGATGTCATCTCCCGCTTCTATCCTCGTGTACAAGAAGATTACCTCAATCCTGGCGTGAAGGACAACAACATGGAGCGCCCAGAGAACGCACGGTGGGAACGCTTGCTCTCCATCGCCCGCGACACCACCGACCACCGTCCGGTGCTGACCAGCGAGTATGCCCACGCCATGGGCAACGCCCTGGGCAATTTCCGCGAATATTGGGACGAGATCTACAGTCATCCGCGCATGCTCGGCGGCTTTATCTGGGAATGGGCCGACGAAGGCATTTTTACTGAACGCGATGGGAAAAAGATGACGGCCTATGGGGGTGATTTCGGTGACAAGCCCAACCTGAAGGCATTCTGCCTTAAGGGCATCGTGAGCAGCGACCGCCAGCCCACGCCCAAATATGAGGAAGTGAAAGCTGTCTATTCTCCCATCTGGTTCCGTTATGCCGACGGCAAGGTCATCCCCCGATTGATGGATGCCCATTGCAGCCTCGACGACTACCATATCCGACAAACTGAGCAGAATGGCCTGATTGATGTGTATGCCACCCTGAAAAACAGCACGAAATGGGCCGAGGCAGGATATGAGGTGTGCCATCAGCAATTCATTGCCGATAAGAACTGGAAAGACCTTGCCCTGAACTCGCTCAAAAAATTCCCAAGGGGCAAGCGGCTCAGCAACGACCAACTGACCTCAGAGGCGCGAACATGGATGGGCACGCTCCGTCCACATTTCTTCCGTGCACCCACCGACAACGACAAGGGATTCGGCAACTGGATAGCCAAGGACTGGACAAGACAGCACCTCGACCAACTCCGCGACTCCGTCATCAAACCTCTCGACATCGCCCAGCAGACCGACGGCAGCGTGCGTGCCACCTCTGCCATTGCCTATCTCACAGCAGAGGGAAACATCACCACGGAATACGACGTGCTGTTCTCACCTGACGGGAGCATCGATTACCGCGCCACCTACACCCCTGAGGGCGCGTTGCCTCCCCTCCCCTGTCTCGGCACCACCTTTGTGCTGCCCAAACAGTTGGACAGACTATCCTATTTTGGCCGCGGACCCTGGGACAACTATCCCGACCGCCATACCTCCACCACTATCGGGATGTGGAAATCGACTGTCGGCGAGCAATATGTACATTACCCACGTCCTCAGGACTGCGGCAACCACGACGACACTGCTTTTCTGGAACTGACCGACAACAAAGGCAAGGGCTGGCGCATTACCTGCACAGACGAGCCCTTCTCCTTCTCGGCTCTTCCCTACAGTGTGGAACATCTTTTTGCCACCGCACACGACTGCGACCTGAAGGATGATGCCGAGCATATCTACCTCAACCTGGATGCTGCCGTCATGGGACTGGGCAACAGTTCCTGCGGCCCCGGCGTGCTCACCCGCTATGCCATTCCCCAACGTCCCCACACCCTGCATGTGAGGTGGGAGAAGAGGAGATAAAAGCGGTCTTCACCACCCCCCAAAAAGCGGCCATCCCCACAACCTCAGAACCGAGGAAGTGGGGATGGTCGCAATTGATGTCTGTCCATGTTGGACTTGTCGGATGAGCCAGACTATTCTTTCTTTGCCTCTTTGTCACGGAGGTTCTGTTCGATAAAGAACGAGGCGAGCAATCCCAGACCTACACCAAAGGCGATGACAAACCAGAAAAAGAGGCCATTGATATCAAGCAGGTAGTCGGCTAAGGCACCGAGGCCAACTCCGATAAGAACCAAAGCACCGCGAAGGGAGGAATACTTATCTGATTTCTTATCACGTTCCGCCAGAATGGCCTGGGTGGTTTCGAGGTCGGTATGATTCTCAATGAGTGTTCGGCGTAACTCGGCATCGCTCTTCTTTTGGCGGATGGCTACCATGCATCCGAAAATGATACCACAGATGGGGATGAGCATCGACATGATGACTGCTGCTAAAGCAACTGAAGATTCTTGCATGACTTTTATGTTTTAATTGTTAATGTTTTTGTTGTTAACTCTCTTGAACCGGTTCTGAATGTTGTTCACTAATAAGACCGGCGAGGGTGGAGATTATTACACATCACTGAGAGAAAAATTTTCAATGGCCCGCCAACTGGCATACAGCATCGCTCCAATGGGAAACAGCAGACAAATAAAGACGGGCACCTGGAAATGGAAGATAGAGAACTGAGGAGCCTCCTGCTGACTGACGGACATCCAAAGGAGCCAGCCGAACAAGAACAGCAACAAGGGAAGGCCGAAGGCGAAAACAATCATTCTTCCCCACTGCAGAAGCCTGCGGCGGCGTGTGGCCCGACGCAGTTGGCCCATCACGGCCACATTGATCTCATCAATGGTCTGTTGGCGAGCGAACGACTGCTGGATGAGGTCGTCGAGTTGCTCGTCGGTAAGCATGTTATTGATATCTTTTTCCATAATATTTCGTTTTATGATGTAAGCAATATTCTAAATCCTTTCCGATGACATCATCTTCCGCAACTTATCACGGACGCGATGAAGACGCACAAGGACATTCGACTGCGAGAGTCCTGTCTGCCGGGCAATCTCTTCGGTTTTGACTTGCTGGTAATAGTGCAGGCGGATGAGTTGGCGGTCTTGCTCAGGAAGGGTGTCGACGGCCTTCTCCATACGCTGAAGGAGGGCCTCGTGATCAGCATCATACTCAGAAGCGGAGGAAGAGGGAATGTTGTTTCCCCGAGTTTTGCGCTCGCGCTCCAACTCATTGAGAGCCGTGTGTATGGCTATGGTCACGAGCCACGGACCAAGCGAGTCGTTGCGCCAGTAGGCCAACCGCTCATAGGCACGGATGAAGGTCTGCTGGGTCACCTCTTTGGCGAGTTCCTCCCGCCGCACAATGGACAACGTCTTCGAGAAGACCATTCCCGAATAGCGTTTCACGATCTCAGCGAAACAACGCTGGTCGCCGTTGCCAAGCACTTTGTTTACAAGTTCCCTGTCTGTCATAACTACATAATAGACCGAGAAAGGCGGTAATTATTACATCAAATTCATACTTTTTGCAATACTTTTTTTCAGGACAGCGCTCCATCTGATTTCTTTTTACATATAATGATCACGAATAGACCATGAATTTTTCATGAATTATTTTCAACCACGAATCTGCTCGAATCGTTCACGAAGTTTTTTGTCC
>CAMZHP010000309.1 GCA_947306845.1 uncultured Prevotellaceae bacterium | reverse complement strand
CGCCTGACCAACTCTACCCAGGGGGTCTTTGAGGACCGTGTAGCAGCCCTTGAGGGAGGTGTGGCAGGATTGGCAGTTGCCTCTGGCGCTGCAGCCATCACCTACGCTTTGCAGAACATCGTGCAGGCTGGCGATCATATCGTTGCTGCTGACAATCTTTATGGTGGCTCATACAACCTGATTACCCACACGCTGGCCACTCAAGGTATCAGCAATACTATCATCAATGTGAACGACCTTGACGCACTGGAGGCAGCCATTCAGCCCAACACCAAGGTTGTCTATGCCGAGACCTTTGGCAACCCCAATTCAGACGTTCTCGACCTCGAAGGTGTGGCCGCTGTGGCTCACAAGCACGGTATTCCCTTCATCGTTGATAACACCTTTGGCACGCCTTACCTCATCCGTCCATTGGAGCATGGAGCTGATATCGTGGTCCATTCCGCCACAAAATTCTTAGGCGGTCACGGATCAAGCCTCGGCGGTGTCATTGTCGATGGCGGCAAGTTCGATTGGAAAGCCAACCCGGACAAGTTCCCCACACTCGCCAAGCCCGATCCCAGCTATCATGGCATCGTCTTTGCCGACGCCGTAGGTGCAGCCGCCTATGTCACCCGCATTCGTGCCGTCATCCTGCGTGATACTGGTGCTGCCATATCTCCCTTCAATGCCTTTATCCTCTTGCAGGGTGTCGAGACACTTAGTCTCCGAGTGGAGCGCCATGTGGAGAATGCGCTGAAAGTGGTTGATTTCCTCGCCAAACATCCCAAAGTGGCCAAGGTGAACCACCCTGCCCTGGAGAGTCATCACGACCACAAGCTCTACCAGAAATACTTCCCCAACGGTGGCGGTTCCATCTTTACCTTTGAAATCCAAGGTGGACAGGAAGAGGCCTGGAAATTCATCGACGCATTGCAGATTTTCTCACTGTTGGCCAACGTCGCCGATGTGAAGAGCCTGGTGATCCACCCCTACACCACCACCCACTCCCAACTTTCACCTGAGGAACTCGCCGAGCAGCACATCACGCCATCCACCATCCGTCTCTCCATCGGCACCGAGCACATCGACGATATCATTGATGATTTGTCGCAGGCTTTCGACAAAATTTAAAATATTCTTGTAACTTTGCACATGTTAATAAGCATCAAGAATATGAAAGGGAAGACAGTATTGGTGACAGGAGCCAACAAAGGCATTGGTTTTGGCATCGCGAAACATCTCGGTCTGAACGGATGGAAGGTGATTATCGGTGCACGTGACAAGCAACGCGCTGAGAGAGCCATTGACGATCTGAAAGCTGCAGGTATCGACGTGCTTGGTTGGGTAAATATTGAACTGAAGGACCTCGAGGGCATCGACAAGGCAGCGAAAGAGATCATTGAGAAATACCCAGAACTGACCCTGCTAGTTAACAATGCTGGCATCCCAGGAAACATGAGCGTAGACAGCGAGCATACGGAGATAGAAATCATCCAAGAGACTCTCGATGTCAACTTCATCGGCACTTTCGCACTCACCAAGGCGCTCATCCCCCTGATTGCCAAGAACGACGGCCGCATAGTCAACATCACCGTGCCCTCAGAAATCAGTCCTTACTGGCACCCGCTGGCTTATGTCGCCAGCAAGGCTGCACAGAACGCAATGACAAGTGTGATGGCCATTGAATTCCAGCAAAGCCAGACACCCGTGGAGACATTCTCCGTTCACCCTGGCCCCACCACCACAGACCTCAATGACAATATGGCACTCCCGGGCTTCCACGACATCGAGACTGTCGGCCAAAAGTTCGCACAGCTCATAGACGACGGCCAAAGTCACCAGGGCGAGTTGATTGAGTTATACCCAATTGTAAAAGAAGATTAAAAATCATAGTTATGACAAAGATTGCAAAACAACTGACAGAGCTTGTGGGCAACACCCCACTTCTGGAGCTCAACAAGTATTCACAGGCAAAGGGACTTGATACTCCCATCATAGCCAAAGTAGAGTTTTTCAACCCCGGCGGCAGCGTAAAAGACCGTATCGCACTGGCGATGATCGAGGATGCAGAGGCAAAGGGCATCCTGAAGCCCGGTGCCACCATCATCGAACCCACCAGCGGCAATACGGGAGTTGGACTGGCACTGGTGTCTGCCGTCAAGGGCTATCACCTTATCCTTACCATGCCTGAGACCATGAGTATTGAGCGCAGGAACCTCGTGAAGGCCTATGGAGCCGAGGTTCGTCTCACCTCTGGCAAGGACGGCATGCCTGGTGCCATCCGCGCTGCCGAGGCGTTGCGCGACTCTATTCCCGGTGCTGTGATCCTGCAGCAGTTTGAGAACGGAGCCAACCCCGCCAAGCACTATTCCACAACGGGTCCGGAAATCTGGCGCGACACCGATGGCCAAGTGGACATTTTCATTGGTGGTGTGGGAACAGGCGGCACCATCAGTGGCACGGGCAAGTTTCTGAAGGAGCAGAATCCTGACGTGAAGATCATTGCCGTAGAGCCGAAATCAAGTCCCGTATTGAACGGTGGCAAGAGTGGTCCTCATAAAATCCAGGGCATCGGTGCCGGTTTCATCCCTCAAACCTACGATTCCAGCGTCATCGACGAGGTATTCGACGTGGAAAACGATGATGCCATCCGCACGGGCCGTGAGATAGCCCAGCAAGAAGGTCTGCTGGTAGGAATCTCAGCAGGTGCAGCCCTCTACGCTGCCATCGAAGTAGCCAAGCGACCAGAGAACAAAGGCAAGAAGATTGTGGTTCTCCTGCCCGATACTGGTGAGCGTTACCTGTCGACTGTGCTTTACGCATTTGAAGACTACCCGCTGTAAACGGGAAGGAAGGAAAGACAGAAAGGCTATGCCCATAGGATGCGGCATAGCCTTTCTTTTTTACTGAGGCATCACAGTCACATGTCCTCCAGTTTTTTCTCCATTCTATAACACTTGAACGTATCGCCTATAATCTCTTTTGAATAATCAGCCACATACCCCATCACCTCATAGAAACGGATTTTGTTATCACGGCTCTCAAGAACTGCGGTTGTGAATCCCATTTCCCTTGCCCATTTCTCAGCCTCCTTCACAACGAGGGTACCGATCCCCCGATGGCGGTACTCTGGCAACACGACAATTCTTCCCAGCATGATGCGCTCATCATCCATGCCATACAACCGGCACGTGGCAACAGGCAGGAAGTCATCGATGACTACGATATATTTGGTGTCAGGCGTGTCGTGCTCATCAAATTCCACGGCAAGAGGAATCTGATGCTTTCTTGCCATCGCCTGAATGCGGACATAATAAGCTCCTGCCTGTTCCGCTGTCTTGGTCGCTCTGATGATCTTCATATATTTTTATATTGACAAGGCAGCCTGAATCACGGGTTGATTACAAGCAATCCCACTCTATTGACCCGTGGCCTGGCGGTATTCGAGCAGTTTATTCTGATAATCAGCAAAAGCATCGGTTCGTTTGTCACAAGATTGCTGATAGAGCATCTGTGCTTCGAGCAGGTCGCTCATCTTCGAGGTGCCGGCATTGTAGTAGTTGCGGTTCAGGCGAAGGTTCTCTTCTGCCTGTTCGATGCTTCGCTCGGCAAGCAGCAGTTGTTGATAGGATTCCTCCACGCTGTTCCAGGCACTCTGCATTCTGATCTTCAGCAGTTCTGCATTATCGGTGAGCTGGTCCAATGCCTTTTGTTGCTCCAGTTTCTTGCGCTTGATGGCGTGAGAGCCTCCCCACCAGTCTGAGATGGGCACCTTGACGGTGGCGAAAATCATACCGAAGGTGTGATTCTTGTCCAACATGTTATGATAATTGTAGCCTGCCCCCACAGCGACAGTGGGAAGATTCTTGCCAACTTCGATTTTCTTCTGTAGG
>CAMZHP010000308.1 GCA_947306845.1 uncultured Prevotellaceae bacterium | reverse complement strand
ATCTGACGGAGCAAGACCGGCGTGTGCTGAGTCTGCACTATGAGGAAGACATGACCTACAGTGAGACGGCCAAAGTGCTTGGCATCAGCGCCTCCGCCGTGAACAAGCACATCACACGGTCATTGGCCAAAATCAGAAAGAACCTAAATGCAAAGTAAGATGAAGACCGAAGATATAGACAAGAAGATAGGCATGCCCGACGTTGATGAGGAGTGGGCAAGGTTTGAGCGTGAGGTCCTTGGCGAAGAGGAGACAAAGTCGCGAAAGCGAGTCTTCGTTGGGTGGACCATAGGCATCGCAGCCTCCATCGCTCTCCTGGCAGGCATCTTCCTGTGGGGGAATGGCGCAGAACAACAAACTGGCAGCAGCAACCAACTGGCACAAGCAGCAAAAGACCAGACATCGGAAAAAAGGAATGTCACCGATAGTGATGTTGTCAAAGAAGACACGACCCACAACAGCCAAACTCAAGAACCTCTGAGCACCCCACGGGAAGTTTTTGAGAAGGTTGCTGCCAACCATCAAAAGGAAAAACCTTCAGGCGAACTTTTGGCACAGGCAACCCCTCCAGTGGGCGAAAGGATGGAGGAACAAACACCTGAAAATAGAACGGAGAACATCAGAGTCTTCAACACGGTGGAACAACAGCCATCATTCCGTGGAGGGTACATAGGGCTGCAGGAATTCATCAAGCAGAACCTGAAATATCCCTCATTGGCTCAGGAATACGGTGTGAGTGGAAGAGTCATCATGCAGTTTAAGATAGACAGTTTGGGGTATATATCAGACGTCAAGGCGGCCAAGCATTTTTTCCGATATGACACATTGCTCTTGAGCCGTGAGTCGGAAGCCCGGCAAATAGAATTGAAGGAACAGATTCCCCAACAGTTGGAGGAGGAATGTGCCCGCGTCATTGCACTGATGCCACGGTGGTCACCGGCCAAAATCTCAGGCAAGGTAGTGAGCATGAAATACAATCTGCCTTTTACGTTCCTGCCATCTGAGATGTTGAAAACAGAATGAGCATGATGAATGTAGTTAAAGTAGTTAAGTACTCAAGTTGAAAGGAGTTTAGGAGTGTAGAAGTTTAGGAGTGTAGACATTACTCTTGCAGGTCATAACCTATACTGACGAAGAATAATCAGTTCTATTAATAGGTCTGTCGGTATCTATAAAACAACAAATACAAAGGATATGAAAAAAGGAACCATTATCACCCTCGTTCTGATGCTCATGAGTTTGGGCACGTATGCCACCGGGCAGGATGGCGATGTCATCTATATCGACGGCAAACAATGGGCACTGCTGGGGCAGCCCATCAGCAGGGACACCATGTTATGGCGCCAAGTGAGGGCAGCCATTCCACAGCAGCACGTCATCATGTCCTCCAACTGGAGCGGCTTAACCGCCTGTTGGAGCATCAGGAATGACTCACTCTATCTGGACAGCATACTATATCAGCGTGCTTCAACTGACAAAGAATATCGGTCGGAAAGTATTCCGGCAGAGACACTGCATCGTGTGTTCAGGAACTATTCCAATGGCACGCAGATTGTAGCCGGATGGCTGAAAGGAGACATCCGTGTAGCAAAGGGAAAATTGCTCTACTACGAAAATATGGGATATGAAAGGAATTACGAAGAGGAGCAAATTGTCTGTATCGACAACGGGAAGGTGACTGGTGTGAAAGCCTTTCATAACTATACCGTGAAAGGTTTCTCCTTTGACCAAATCGGAATTGCGCAAGTGGAGTCCATGCATGTAAGACCCGAACAACTCAGGGAGATGTTCCCCCTGCATCTGGAACGATATCCGGAACTGGCCAATGAGAAACGCATTGTGTTCTCCGTCCGCCGGGCCAAAGTTGATGAGACCGGCCACATGGTGGACTGCGAAGTAAAGGTGATGAAACCAGGTGACAACAAACAGCTTGCCGCAGAGATGGAAGAATTGATGAAAGCCTACTATCCTTGGAGGGTGTCTTTCATCAATGGCGAGTACCGTGCCTACGGAATAGAAAGGTATGTGTTTGTATATCAACTATCTTCACCCTCCACTACAATGGTGGAAAGGTGATCATTTTAACACTTCTTGGTCGTAATTAGGTAATTCCGATTATTCCCGTTATTTAGGGTTCAAATCTTATGTATCTATCAAGCGAATCGCCTATGGCGCTGTCTAAGCTTTGTTCTAGCGGATGGCATGACTGATAATACATCATGCCACCCGCAAGTTTTGTTTTTATTCCTCTTTGTCCCATAAGCTACGATCTTGGCTTTCGCCTTCTAAGCCAAGGCTTTCGTTCTTGTCCCAAAAGGTATTGTCTTCATTGGAGTTGCCGCCATCACCTTCGTTCCCACTACCACAAATTATTCTGATTTGTGGTAACTTGTCCACCCTTATAGCGGGTTTCTGATAATTCTTTCGGTCACTGAACGGTAAGAAAGAAAAGCACGGGCCGTTATTATTGATTCCCATTGTCGTAAATTATTTGATTATTTTTTTACCATGGCTGATATATACTCCCTTTTGGGGGCGGCTGTTGAGCGGCCGGCCTTGCAGGTCGAAGTACTGATGTGAGCCTTTGTCTCCGATAACGTGTATGATGCCCGAAGGATCGTCTTCGTAACCAGAGAAGTCGGAGTCGGGTTCATAACTGTCGGTGGGGAAGTTGATAATAGGGTCTTCATTATCGCCGGCAACGTACTTCTTAAAGGTGATGGCGTAAGCGTTGCGCCCAAGTGGCTTTTCTGCGTAGAAGGCAGAACGGAACGAAGACAGCCATGCCTTGCGATACGCCTCCGTGTCATTACGGTAGAGGCGGAACATCTCTCTGTCCATTCCGTATGTCGGCTGGGCATTGCAATCATCATTGCTCATTCTCTTAAACGTGCCTTTCCATACGCCTATGCGTTGGCTGGAATAAACGTTCCATTCGAAAATCTCCTGTGATTCATCGGGCTCGCAAACAAGCAACACGTCTTCAGCGTCGAATGAAAGTTCTCCCTCGTTGACAACGATGAGATAGGCATGGCCTGCCGAGAGATAGGGATCGGTATGGGAGAAGATGAACTCTTTGTTGTCTTTGACGTAGTAGAGTTGGCAGACTCTCACTTGACCAGATTCGTGTTGGGATGTGAGGTCGAGGTCGTATGGCAGGCACAAGGTATAGGCTTTCGAAGTCCAAGTGCCGTCGGCATTTTGGGTAGCCGATAACTTGCGATTGTAAGTTGCCTCCTCGGCATAGAATTCGTAAGGAGGAACAAAGTCCCATTTGTCGGTGATGGAGATTTTCTTGCAGAGGGGACCCACTACCACATTGTCGGCCTCGGTGGCCTTGCCATCTGGCAGGTAGATAATTGTGCTTGGGTCAATGCCAAAGAAGGGAGCCTCGGCGGCATTGCGGTCGGTGCTGACGGCCTCCATATCTTCGAGTGTACTCATGTCAATGCTGTAGATGGTGTTGTTGCTATGGCTGAACACCCCTGCGCCTAACTTCTTGATGGGCACTTGCGACTGCTGCCCCCAGTCAACGGTGGGAGGCACGACGACACAACCGCCCTGTCCGGTGTAGTTGGTGAGCGTGGCCATATAGTCACCTTTTGATTGTTGGTGGATGATACGGTAGGTAAAGTCGCCATTGGCAAAGGCATTAGCGGCTATCTCAAGGTCGTAGACGGCATCGTAGTGCGACTGGCGGGCAGTTTCCTCGTCTTTTCCTACCGTGTTGTAAGTGATGTATGCATGGTAGGGCGGCAGTTCTGACTGCTTGTCGTAGAAGAATCCAAATTGGTCGCCTTTGTTCTGTGGCGTGAGGATGCTGCCCTGGGCGGAGTGCTGCTGATAGAGGGGCTTCCCTTTACGGTCGGTGCCGATGAGTTGGTTGGCCCACATGGGCCATTCGGCCATCTGCCA
>CAMZHP010000307.1 GCA_947306845.1 uncultured Prevotellaceae bacterium | reverse complement strand
AGCGGGCTCTCGAAGTGGCTGCCGCTGGGGGTCACAATATCATCATGATCGGTCCACCTGGAAGTGGCAAGTCGATGATGGCGAAACGCCTGCCCAGCATCCTGCCACCACTATCACTCGCTGAGAGCCTGGAAACGACACAGGTGCATTCCGTGGCAGGCAAACTGAGCCGCGACACATCGCTCATCTCCCAGAGGCCTTTCCGCGCTCCCCACCACACCATCTCGCAGGTGGGACTCTGCGGCGGGTCGCTCAGCGCCCAACCGGGCGAGGTGTCACTGGCCCACAATGGAGTGCTCTTCCTCGATGAGCTCACCGAATTTTCCAAGCAGACGCTGGAAGTGCTCCGGCAACCCCTTGAGGACCGCAAGATCACCATTGCCCGGGCAAAATACACGGTGGAGTTCCCGTGCTCGTTTATGTTCGTGGCCTCCATGAATCCTTGTCCGTGTGGTTACTACGGCGACCCCACCCATACCTGTGTGTGCACACCGGGACAGATACAGCGGTATATGAGCAAGATCTCGGGACCGTTGCTCGACCGCATCGATATCCAGTGCGAGATCTCTGCCCTGAGCTTTGAGGACATCTCAAAAGCGGCTCCGGGCGAACCGTCGGAGGCCATCCGCGAGCGGGTCATCAAGGCACGGGCCATTCAGGAGAAGCGCTTCAGCTCACTCCCCAAGGGTTCGGCTGGGGGGCGCATCCACTGCAACGCGCAGATGACGGAGCGGATGATTCACCAGTATGCCGAACCTGATGCCAAGAGTCTCGAACTCCTCCGGCTCGGCATGGAACGGCTCAAACTCTCCGCACGAGCCTACAACCGCATCCTCAAGGTGGCGCGCACCATCGCCGACCTCGACAACTCAGAGCGCGTGCAGAGCCACCATATCGCCGAGGCCATCGGTTACCGCAACCTCGACCGCGGCGACTGGGCGGAACGGGGAATTTAATACCTCACCCCAGCCCTCTCCAAAGGAGAGGGAGGCTGCTAAGATGGCGGGGCTAAAATGGCGGGGCAAAATGGAGGGGCTAAGATGGCGGGGCAACAGGTAGGGACGCGATGTATCGCGTCTGAAAAGTCGGACGGGTCGGACCCGTCGGGCAGGTCGGATGACACGATAATCACCTAATCATAAATTACACTAAACGATGAAAAGACAACTATTACGCAGAACCATGGCCACGGCAGCAATGGTGGCCTTTTGCCTGACAGGCATGTGTGTTACTACTGATGGCACACCCGCATCACGGGTGGTGGAAGAGGGCGGAACAGGTCCCTACAAAGCCATCATGAAGGAAGAGCCGACACTGCCGGCACACACCGTGTTCGTGCCGCAAGACCTCTCCAAGTTTGATGCCAAGAACCCCCTTCCCGTATTGGTATGGGGCAATGGCGCCTGCGCCAACTCACCCTTTGAGCACTACAAGTTCCTCAACGAGATCGCCTCATACGGCTATGTCGTGCTCGCCACTGGCTTCTTCCCCGAGGAAGGACAGCGCTATCGCGGTCCTATGTCGACCACGGAGCAGCAGATTGAGTCGATGGACTGGATCATCGCGCAGAACGCCGACAAGAATTCACCTTATTACAACAAGATCGACGTGAAGAACATCGCCGTGGCTGGCATGTCATGCGGTGGACTGCAGACCCTCTACAACTGCGCCGACAGCCGCATCAAGACGCTGATGGTGTGCAACAGCGGACTGTTCAACCAGGAGAATGCCGGCAGCGCAGTGGGCGGCATGCCCATGCCTCCCAAGTCGAAACTCAAGGAAATCCACTCCTCCATCATCTATATCCTCGGTGGAGAGAAGGACATCGCCTACGGCAACGGCATGGATGATTTCCACCGCATCGACCATGTGCCGGCATGTGCCGCCAACCTCCCTGTGGGACATGGCGGAACCTACGCACAGCCTCATGGCGGTGAGTTCTCCGTGGTGGCTCTGGCTTGGCTCAACTGGCAGCTGAAGGGCGACGAAAAGGCAGCCAAGATGTTCAAGGGCGCAGACAACGAACTCTCCAAGCGGGAGGGATGGACCCTGGAGAAAAACGCCCTGATGGAGTAAGTGAGGGTTATTTCAGCTTCACCACTTCAATCAGTTTCACCTTGAAAATCAATGCGGAGTAGGGGGGTATGTTCTTCGACCCTTCTGCTCCGTATCCCAATTGCCAGGGGATGTAGATCTCCCAGGTAGAGCCTTCGGGCATGAGGGTAAGGGCGTTCTGCAGACCAGGGATGACATTCGCCACGGGCAGTTCCATCACATCCTTTCCCCAGTGCGACTCCACCAACTTGCCATTGGTCAGGCGCACCTCGAAGTTCATCTTCACACGCTTGCGCTTGTTGGGTTTGTCGCCGGTACCTTCCTGAAGCACCTTGTACTGGATGCCGTTTTCTTCCACCACACCATCTTTCAGCTTGTTCTCTTCCATCCAGCGGTCGGCGGGGAAGGTGTCGCGCACCACAGCAACGGCCTCCGCGGTGTCTTTCTCTTCAGCAGGGGCTTGTTGCGCTGCCTCTTTGTTGCCACCACCTCCGCAGGAGGCGAGGATCATCAGGCCTGCTGCGGCCATCAAGAATAGGCTTTTTTTCATAGTTGATTGTTTTTAAAGTCTTCTACCCATCTTTCTTCGTTCAACATTCATCATACAAAAGTACACTTTTTATTCGGAATTATTGATTCTTCAAAAAACTTTTTCGCGAATAATATTGCAACACAGAGACAAAGAGGTACAGAGTCTTTTCTGTCCTTTTGAGAACGCCAGAGATTGTAGGCAACTCCCCCTCTAAGATTAGAGGGGGTCAGGGGGCGTTGACAACATGTTTATTGGTTGGAGAGGACAATCGCAATATATTGCGATTTTTCAGCTTTGATAACAAAAACAGCATGTTTCGACAACAAAAATCCCATTTTAATGCGATTTTCCTTTGTCGTCCACTTCAAAATCACTATCTTTGCATCAAAATCGCAAGATATTGAGATTATGACATCTGAAGAAATCGGAAATGCCGTGAAGGAAAGGCGAAAGAAATTAGAAATCAACCAACAAACATTGGCAGATTTGGCAGGCGTGGCAGTCAACACCATCGTAGCTATTGAGCGTGGGGAGGGTAACCCACAACTCGCAACATTGTTGACGATACTTAACACGTTGGGATTACAGATAGATATCAACATCAAGCAACTGAAGTATGAGACAATGTAAGGTTTTTGTTCATGATAAGGAGGCTGGCATACTGCAAGAGACAGATGCCGGGGAATATGTGTTCACCTATTTCAAGGATTATCAAGACGAACCAGTGTGTTTGGCAATGCCTGTTAGAAAGGCTCCCTACTGCTCAAGCAACCTCTTTCCCTATTTTTTCAACATGCTGTCGGAAGGTTCCAACCGCCAGGTGCAGTCAATGTTGCTTCATATCGATGAAAACGATGATTTTGGCATCATGCTGGCCACGGCACGGTATGATACGATCGGAGCGGTAACCATTCAACCCATCTGATGATGATAATGCTCAATGTATGCCCATCCACCTTGCAGGAAGGTTTCACCACTTATTCGCCTGCAGCCAAGAAACGTCTATTTGATGGAAAAGAGGTGCCACATATTCTGGACTTTGACAGTCCCAATAACGATAATGCAGACAACGAGGCCTATTTGAAGAATGTGGGACGTATCTCGCTGTCTGGTGTTCAACCCAAAGCGAGCCTGGTTGTTAATTCAGAAAACAGGTTGGCAAAACCTTCTGAGGGTGAGCGTGGAACCTTTATCCTGAAACCTGCTCCATCATCCTATGCACTGCTTGAGCGCAAATATTGTCCTGCCAACGAACACCTCACCATGCAGTTGGCATCACAGGTTTATCATATTGAAACAGCCGCCAATGCCCTATGTTTCTTTCGCGATGGCGAGGCAGCC
>CAMZHP010000306.1 GCA_947306845.1 uncultured Prevotellaceae bacterium | reverse complement strand
AGGAGGACGGCCCAATAGGGGAGGGCCTTTTTGGTGAAATACCAATTGAGGAGGTCATCCATGACCCCTTTGAAATCGGTAAAGATGGCAGAAGTTAATTTGCTCATTATAGGGCAACTCGTTTCAGGATGGAGATGATTTTTTCGACATGGGCATCTGTGACACAGGGCCCTGAGGGAAGGCATAATCCTTTGCGGAACATACATTCGGAAATGCCGTTGATGTATGCCGGAGCATCTTTGTATACGGGTTGTGTATGCATGGGACGCCACAGCGGACGGCTCTCTATGCCCTCTTCTCTCAATGCTGCCATGGCACGGTTGACCAGTTCGCAGGGCTCCAAATCCATATTCGAGCTTTGGGGTTTGTCATTTTCTGGCATTTCAAAGGTAATGGTACTCAGCCAGAAATTGGCATCCATGAAGGACTCGGGTTGATTGTGGAAGCGGATGATTTCATGACCGTCAAAAGCTTCTGCATACATGCGTGCAATCCGCTGATGGTGGCGGATATGGTCATCGGCCACGGTCATCTGCCCTCTGCCGATGCCTGCGCACACATTACTCATGCGATAGTTGTAGCCGATTTCCTTATGCAAATAATAGGGCTTATTCTCTCGGGCTTGTGTAGCATAAAACATGATTTTGCTCTTGGCTTCCTGATTGGGACATATCAGAGCACCGCCACCCGATGTGGTGATCATCTTATTGCCATTGAAACTCATAACACCGTAATCTCCGAAAGTGCCTGTCATCTGACCCTTGTAGCGAGAGCCAAACGCCTCGGCAGAATCCTCAAGGACAGGAATTTCGTATTTTTTGGCAATGGAAATGATATCATCGATGTAGGCAGGCATGCCATAAAGATATACCGGGACGATGGCTTTGGGTTTGTGCCCGGTTTTTTGTATCCTGTCCTTAATGGCATCTTCCAACAGATTGGGGTCCATGTTCCATGTGGCTGCTTCAGAATCCACAAAAACTGGTGTCGCACCCAGATAACGGGCAGGATTGCATGATGCTGCAAAGGTAAAGCTTTGACAGATGACATCGTCTCCAGGCCTTACTCCCAAGGCAATCATGGCCAGATGAACTGCCGCTGTACCTGCGGATAATGCCACAACCTTCTTTCCTTGGCCTACAAATGCCTCAAGCTCTTCCTCAAAGGCATTGACATTGGGGCCGAGAGGAACAACCCAGTTGGTGTCGAAGGCTTCCTGTATATATTTCATCTCATTGCCGCTCATGTGGGCAAGGCACAAATACACTTGTTCCATGGCTATAAGGGTTTGTTAAGTGAAAATAACCTCTTTTGGACTGCAAAATTAATAAAAAATACGGAAAGTATTCCCTCTTTCAGCTTTTTTTTCAGAAATCACAAAAAACACGGCCTTTGTGTGGAAGGCCGTGTCTTTTCATTTGGGTAGTTGGATTAATTAATAGTCGGTCCTATTTCCCCCTCTTTGTTCAGGAACCAGTTGTTCTTATCCTGCAGTCTTGCCTTGATTTCATTCATCAGGTCCTTGTTGGCCTCTCCCAATCTCATTCCAATTTGGTTGGCAAGGAAATTGGGATCCGTTGAGCGCAAGGCAAACCTTAAGATGTCGTAGTAGCGTGTTCCCTCAAAAGCGAACTCCAGAGCACCTTCCTGAAGAATCAATTGATTGACATAAGCCTGCAAGTCAGGAGTCTGCTCAGCTTCAGTACGGACGGTGTCGGTCGGCAACATATAGAACTCATTGGCAGGTGTGAAGCCAGAGCCTCTTGAGTGCATGCCCATTGTATTGGAATTGGAAATGGCCCCACGTCCGGAAACACTTTCTGCATCCATCTCAATGTATCTGGATGTTGGGAAATCGAACTGACTGATCCAAATGGAATCCGACTCAGAATAATAGGGATAAACCTCCTCCTGAATGACTTTGTTGGTGAGTCCTCGTGACAGTACTTGGAAAGCCATTCTGGGATATCCTGCGAGATTGAGCGCCTCAGCCATACGCAGGTATACCATTTGGCGTCGATAGATATGCACGTTCTCCTGCTGGTGCTTGCTGATAGACTGCATATCAATTCTCTCATTTGTGATGTAATTGTAGGAATCATAGTCATCCCACACTGTGAACAGACGTAGGTCTCCCGTACGGTGGTTTGTCAGTCCCTGTGGAGCATACTGCACGTTCAATCCATTGTTGCTCACCTGGCAGAACATCTGCGATACAGAAAGTTCCTCCAGTCCCACAGAAGGAGTGATGCTCACCTTGTAGTCATTCTCCTCTCTGGAATTGAACATGTTTCGGAGTTCGCTGTAATCACCGTCGGTCTTGTTGAAGTTGCATGGAATCATGGTGATCAACTCGCTGTTTTCGGAGAAGGATTCAGAAGTGATGGCACTTGACCAGCTGTCAGTGATCGAGTTCCATGAAGAGCTGGCTGATGACCACTCAACCCTTTGTATACCGGTAGGATATGTGGAGTTGTCGCCATTGCGTTCGGAAATGTACTTGTAATAGCGGAGTGCAGCCTGCTTATAGTATTCCACATTGCCAGATGCGCTTCCTGCCCACAGATAGAGGTCACCCAATACAATGTTGATAGGGAACCATAAGAATCGGTAAGTAGCGCCATTGTCATAATAAGGATACTCCCGTCCATACTTCTCTGCCAGCGGCAAGAGGTCATTGATGAAGTACTCGCATACCTGTTGTATTCCATACGCAGGATAGTTGGCTTCCGACTGCTCCTTGGTGAGGATGGGGTCGACCACAAAGCGGACTTTTCCATAGTTGACCACCAACTGCAGGTAAGTCCATGCCCTGATGGCTTTTGCCGCTGCATATTCTTTCATGAATATGTATTTGTTGCGGTTGTCCTTCAGCGCTGTATCCGCGTTGGCGATGAAATAGTTGCAGTTGTTGATGATGGCGTAGTAGTCGCGTGGGTTGTTGTACATGTTGTCGCCACTGATGTTGAACTGTGCTATTTCTCTCAGGTCTTTGCTGGCATTGTTAGTCAGCTCAACCAAGTCACCTCTCACCTCTCCGAGGAGGATGGTGCGGTCGGCAATGGCCTGAAGCTTGTTAAGGATGCCAATCATGCTGTAGACAGAGTCTGTGGCATTGTCCAGTTCGTGGTTTTCAGAGTAAATGACATGGTCAGACTCTTGGTCGAAGAAATCGGAGCATCCTCCCAAAATGCATGCTATGCAAAGGGTACTGATGAATATACTGATTTTTTTCATAATCTTTGGTCTTTTTCTTATTGTCATATCGGTCTTAGAGATTCACCTTAATACCAGCCACGAATGAGCGGCTCTGGCCGATACGGCCTAGGTCGATGCCTTGGCCGATGACGGCAGATGTCATCGTGAACTCTGGATCAGAGCCAAGATACTTTGAGAATGTTAACACATTGTTGGCCTGAATCCAGAACTGCAATCCTTGCAGGTACTGTGACTTGAGCGGAAGCTCGTAGCTTAGCATGATGGTCTTCAGTTTCAGGTAGCTACCGTCTTCTATCCATCTGTCGCTGAACCGTGAGTTGCCCATCGGGTCTTGGAACGTGAGTTTAGGAATGTCGGTTTGCTGACCTTCCACCTGCCAGCGTCTGAGCAAGGCAGTAGATTGGTTCATGAACCGAGATCCGCTCTCTACTTGCTGACGCATATAGTTGTACACATCATTTCCGATAGAATAGTTGAAACGTACATCGAGCCTGATTCTCTTGTAATTGAACGTGGTGAAGATATTTCCATAGAAGTCCGGATTCGAGTCACCGATGATGTCACGGTCGGCGTCGTTGATTTCCTTGTTTCCATCCAAATCTGCAAAGTGCATGTCGCCAGCTGTGAAGTAGTTGTGGTCGGCTCCGTTGCTGTCTAGAATGTAAAGACCTGCCGATGCAGCTTCCTCAGAAGTGGCAAACACACCTTGTGTCTTGTATCCGTAGAAACGGTTGGCTGGTTGTCCTACAGATCGGAAGAGCACACGTCTGAACTCCAGTCACGCTTGTCAATCTCGT
>CAMZHP010000305.1 GCA_947306845.1 uncultured Prevotellaceae bacterium | reverse complement strand
CAGAGTCAAGCTTGCTTGAACTCTGCCGAGTCGCGACAAAAATCAGCGAAGATAAAATTGAAAATTGAAGATTGAACTCTGCCGAGTCGCGATAAAAATCAGCGAAGATAAAATTGAAGATAATGATTGTAATCTATATCATAATAGGCATCATCATAATGGTATGTTTTGCATGGCATGTGTATCACCAGCGGAAGTTGCGGTTGCGCGCCTACCTCATGCAAGAGGCCATCCGCAATCACGATTTCACCTTCCGCCTTCCTCTCGATGGTCTCTTACCGGGGGAACGGGCCATGCAAGAAACACTGAACAAGTTGGGAGAAACCATCCGTCAGCAAATGAATCAAAATGAGGTGGAATCATGGGAACGGTTGACCCGGGTGCTGACCCACGAGATAATGAATGCCACAGCTCCCATCACCAGCATCAGTCAATCCCTCCTTGACCGCGACGACGTGAAAGGTTCTCCTCTTGAACCAGGCATTCAGGCTATCTTCGACACCAGCCGCCATCTGAACAACTTCGTGGTGAATTACCGCAAGATGTCGGAACTGGAGAAACCTGTATTGGCAAATTTACCTCTTCGTCCAATGTTTGATGATGTCTGTAAAGCCTACCCGGAACTGAATTGGGAGGTTGACATTCCCACAGATATGAACGTCCGTGCTGATGCTGGGATGTTGCGGCAAGTGCTGATTAACCTGGCAAAGAATGCAGCGGAAGCAAAAGCCAAAAGAATGGTTATACAACAAATAGAGGAACCGTCGAACAGCCAGCAATTGATGCTTCACATTGGCAATGACGGTCTGCCCATCCCTGCAGAAAACCGACAGTCGCTCTTTGTTCCATTCTTTACCACCAAGCGTGGCGGAAGCGGTATCGGCCTTTCTCTCAGTCGCCGCATGATGATACAGCAAGGTGGCATGCTCGACCTTGCAGAAAAGCCTTTGTCGGGATGCCATGCTGGTTTCATCCTCACCATTCTGGTTTCGCAACAAAATCAATAGGGTGAAGGTACAAAACACCCTTATAATAAACTGTTGCCACACTCCTCATCAACAATGGCAGCATGGATGCAGACAAAGAGCCAGAAAAAGAAGACATCGTCAGTCAAGACACCTCAGATGACACATTAGTTGAAAAGACACAGTGGCCATGGATTGACAATGTTGCAAATTATTGGGAAAAAAGTTTGAAGAATATTTGAATAATTGTAAATTTGCACCACAAACATAATCAATAAAGGAGGATGAAAGCATAACCCATTTTTTATCATGAAAAAGAAATCTCTCAAAGACCTTTTGAGCCTCGCCACATTGGGCGACTTGAAGTCATTTGTAACAGAATATGCCAGGAGCAACAAACGCTTCGGTGAAAAATTGGCTGATTACCTGGCCGATATATATCTTGATGAAGAGGAAGGCGCCGAGGAACTGATTGGCAGGCTTGAGGATGCCTTTATGGCAACCACCAACATCGGTGACAGATGGCATCCGTATGATGTAACAGACTGGGGTGAGGTGTGCAGTGAGGCGGAATACGTTCTGACCGCTGCCCGGCGGCTTCTCGAAATGGGGAATGCCTCCGCTGCTCTACAAGTGTGCATCCGGCTTATTGAACTGGCAGACAATGAGGATCTCAACTATGTGGATGAGATGGACGAATGGGGTATGAATGACCTGTTTGAGAAGTGTGGCGACCTGTTGGTCGACAGCATCTCCTGCAAGGACTTGTCCCAAGAGGAGAAAGACGAGGCAGTGGCATTTCTTAGGAAAAAACTGAGATGTGAACTGTGGAATATGGGCTACCTTGACACTGGCGATTTGCTGCGTCGGGCTACAGCAGTCTCACAGTCTGATGAGTCGATATTGCGACTGCTCGATGGTCTGATCAGCGAGGCATCCTATGAATCAGACATAGTGAAATACGTGAGACAGAAAATCGCCTTGCTAGAGAAAATGGGACAGGAAAAAAAAGCCCAAGATGTTATCAGCAACTATCTCTATCTGCCAGACATACGAAAAGACGAACTCCGTAAAACTTTGGACAAGAAGGACTACAAAAAGGCTTTCTCTTTAGTGGAAGGAGGTCTTAAAATTGCCAAGGAGAAAGGACATAGCACGATGGATTGGATGGAGGCGGAACTTGAAATACATACCCGAATGGGCAACAAGCCGATGCAATTGGCGCTTTGCCGTCAACTGTTCATTCACCATAATGGGTCCATGGAATTATATGAGCGACTGAAGCAACTTGTATCTCCAAAAGAATGGAAAGCATTTCTTTCCCAATTGCTTTCAGAGACAAAAATGGACTCTTGGTATAGCTCCAGCATCGAGGCTGATATTTATGTGTCGGAGAACGACAGCGACCAGCTTTTCTCTTTACTGATGGGTGACCGCCATCATACCCTCGACATGTTTGACAAGTATGCCCTTCATGTGAGGAATGAACATTCCTCAGAAATACTTACCGAGTATGTTGTGATGCTGAAAGACTATGCAGCCCGGAACATGGGTGCCAAGCATTATGCCCGCATACGTTATGCCATGGAGTCAATGTTGAAAATCAAAGATGGGAAGACGGCTGCCCATCAATTGGCTGGCTATTTTCGTGAGACATACCGTCGCCGACCGTCATTCATGGCCGAAATCAGCAAGTTTTAGTTGATAAAAGTTTTTATGATTATCCACATGTTTCCGATTACTCCTTTTCTCCGTGACTCCGTAGACCCGGCCATTCAAAAAAATGGAAACTTCATACGGACTCGAGCATCCAGCCGATATGCAGAAACTCGAAAAAGACAGCGATGACTTCCGGCGACTGCTCTGCCTTATGGGAGTGAAGCTGCAACAACTGTCAAGAATGACAGGAATCAGTTATGAGACTATCAACAAGGCAAAAAATGATTGTTGGAATCTTCGTAATGACAAGGATGAACACTTGATATACAATGGATGACCTAATCAAATAAGAATAAAAAAAATGTCAAAGAAAAAGCATAAGAAACAGCAAATGGGACAACAGTTCCTGACGCCCGAACAATTTATGAAGCAGCGTGCACGCTCATTGGAGATTGGCGCTTGTTACATATCGGAGGACATGAAGGATTATGGCGAGGGGTACGTCATAGTCACCCGACGGCATACCGGTGGGCGTATCAGCTTGGCCATGTATCTCGTGGACATCTATTGCCTCGGTGTGAAAGACTCTTTCTTTCGACTCAGGCTTGAAGAAGAGGAATTGGAAGAGATGCTCGACCGTGGTTCCATTCTACGTGAGTGTTCCTATGATGAAGCCCACAACTGGGTGTACGGTGCCATCGCCTGGGCCGAGGAGGCGGGCATAGAACCCGACAAGTCGTTTGCCATTACAAAGTACATGCTTGAAGAGGACACCGATGACATACCACTGATAGAATATGAGTTCGGATACAATGGCAAGCATCTCTTGATGGCCAACAACAATTTGGAGGCCAGCCGATACTTGCCACTGATGAAGAAGAACCTGGGCGAGGGTAATTATTCGTTCACCATCAAAACAGATTATGACGAGGGCCTGGACTGGGATCCAGATAGAATACAAGAACGACTGGAACATGCCAGCGAAAACCCTATCTTCAAGAGTTATGGTCCCAGCACGGAATATACCTACCGCCATCCTGAGTATCCCCAAACGCTTCAACTCGACGGTCCGGAATGGCTCTACAGCAAACTACTGAGTACGGATACCGCATTGTATCTTCCAGAAGAGTTGACCAAACGTATCTTGGAACTGCCCCGCGACATAGTGAGACACGACTTGGAGCAAATAGTACTCTACCACATAGGCCTGACTTGCGACGGAATCCCCGATGACTACGACCCAGATGGTTATACAGGCATCCTTTCCAACTGCACCGTCCTTTTAGGCGAAGTGGGCAATGAGGAAAGCAGTCTCGATGTGGTCCTGGAATTGTTGCGCCAGTCCCTCGATTTCATGGACTATCATTTTGGTGATGCCGGTAACGAGATATTTGTACCTAC
>CAMZHP010000304.1 GCA_947306845.1 uncultured Prevotellaceae bacterium | reverse complement strand
AAAACGGGAGGTGGAGAGGCCCGACGCAGTGTGACTTGCCAAACTTGTCAGACTCCGCATCAGCAGCACCATGTTTTGGATGTAGGCCTGTGTGGAGATGCCCTTTATGTCGCGGTTCTCATAAGGTGACGTATCATACGCGTCGCCCACCATGGTCTGTTCGTAGGTGACCATGTCGCTCTCCTTGTCCATGTTTTTGGGCAACGGGATGTATGGGTTCGACACTTGCCTCAGTGGCACTATCCACCGGCCCTTGCCATCCAAGGCTTCCATCACCTCTTCAACCTTTGGCAATGCCATGCCGTATCTAGGATTCCCCATACCTTGATAGTAATAGGCCTTGGACTTTTCCTTTCCGCAGAAAAGAAGAGGGGAATTGCGCTCCAGGTCTTTCTGCAGCAGTGATTTCACCTCCTTCAAGGCCTGTCGCAGACGATTGGGGCTGACGGTAGTGAACGAGCTGTAGTGAGCAATGGTGCCGTTGGTCTGCTCATCGGTGTAGTAGGCGCCATTGATCACATTCGACCCTTTTCTGTGCACATACAGCGGCCGTCTCGTGTCGGGGTCGATGAAGCGTGGCATGAGGATCTCATCATGCTGCAGGGGAGTGCGACGCAGTGTCGCAGCCCAGTCCGAGGGCAGTTGCTGACTTTCCAGGAACTCAATGGCGGCGGGCAATCCCTCCAGGAAGGATGGGTCGCCAGTGAGCTTGTAGTATTCAATCATCTTGAAAAACATGCCCACCGTGGTGCCGGTATTCACCGAACGGGGCTCGTAGGAACGCGCATGTGCAGGCCGGAGATTTTGGGGGTCATACTGGTCGGCCCATCCTGCCAGTGGCGCAGGCTGCTGCAAGTCGCGCAACAGGTGCATCGCCCTGAGAATAGGCTCTCTCAGCTCGGCCATGCCCAACTGGCTGTAGCATTGCAAGAGAAAGTCAATGTTCTCCACCATCACATTGTCGTTGAGCGTGACAAATGAGGAATAGTCGGCTTTCCCTTTAAAAGGATGGTCACTCATCAACGGGAAGCGCTGTGGCCATCCTCCGTTGGCATACTGGCTTTCAACGAAGAAGCCAATGGCTTTCTTGAGTGGTTTGAACAATGCCTCGTCTTGTTTTTCCTGATAGATGCGCAACAGGAATTCCGCGCAGTGTTTCGTAGCCTCGTCATCGAAGGTGGCATTGCCATAATAGTGCTGGAATTCCTCCAGTCTCCAAGCCTGCTTTCCGATGGTGTCATACCATCCTCGCAGGGAATCCTCGCCAGCAAGGTCGAACATGTAGTTCCATCCGCCGCAAGGCAATTGACCTCCGGCGATGCACATAGCCACCCGCCGTGCGCAGTCGTAGTAGTATTCCTCTCCGGTGGCATGGTAGGCATCGAGCAGAACCTGTCCCACTTCTGGAGTCCCAGGCGACTGCAGCCACACCATTGTCCGCCGTGCTTCGAGCTCGCCCCACTGCCTTGAGAAGTCAGGCAGATAGTTCCACACGAAGCCTCCGCCCACTGATACCTCATCCATCATATACTGTGTGGCACGGCGCATCGCCTGCCTCACTTCTTGGTCATCAGCCTTTGCGCCCATTCCGATGAGCAGCAAAGAGATTATGGTCAGTAGTCGTCTCATCACTCACGGTATTTGAAATTCTTGATGAAAAAGGGGAAATGACAGCTCCATCAACGGCTGGCCAGGAAGTCCTGCCGCATGGGGCTGAAAGTATCGATCAGCACGCCAGCCTCAAGGCAAACGCACCCGTGGGGCACATCAGGTGCCACATAATAGCCGTCGCCAGCCTCCAATATTTTTTTCTCATCGCCGATGGTCAGCTCAAACCGGCCGCTCGCCACATAGGTACCCTGTGTGTGGTAGTGGGTATGCGGTGTTCCCACGGCACCAGTCTCAAACTTCACCTTCACCATCATCAGCTGGCCGTCGTAGGCCATGATCTGGCGCTGTATGCCTGGGGCAGGGTTTTCCCATGCCAGTTCGCTCTCTATCTGAAAAACATCGCTTCTTGTCTTCATCGTCAATATCATATTTTAGGTTTGTGATGCCAAAGATATATAAAATTGAGTGAAAAGCAAAACAAATCTTAAAAAAACCTTACGTTTGCACCACTTATGGAGAATAATTGTATTTTTGCAGCCGAACAAGGACATTATTTTACTATTAAAAACAAAGGAGAAATTAGAAATGAGAAGAATGATATGGATGGTCATGGCGCTGATGCTTGTCTGTCAGACAGCAGGAGCCCAGATGACCAAGAAGGACACAGGCAACGGCCCGCTGAAAGAGCGTGTGGGCAAATTCTGGAAAAAGACAAAGAAGTCCATCGACAAGGTGGCCGACAAAGTGAGCAACGACCTCAGCTCGGAAAGCGAAGGCCTGCGCCGCGTCAACGGCAAGTATTACATGAACATCTACGACACCAATATATATAAAGGTGAGGACTGCGATGAGCTGCGTACGATGTGCCAGAAGGAATTTGCCGCCAAATACCCCGCCGTGAAGATCCGCTATTGCGTCATCCCGCAGACAGACTGGGAGACACAGACCGTGGAGACCAACGGCACAGTGACGGGCTATGCTCAGACGCTGTTCTGCTATATCCTGGGCAAGGACGGCGAAGAGGGTTTCATCAATGCCAAATTTGTCTTTGAGCGCCAGAAGAAAGTGGGCGATGCCTTCATGAACACCCGCGTGAAATGGCCGCTGTGGCTGCGCACCGATGTGCTCACCAATGAAGTGACCGAACGGCTGATGACGAAATAACGCATGCCATGGGATTTCTGAAGTCACTGTTTGGCGGCAAGGAGGAGTCGCCTGAGGAGAAGCGGGCACGTGAGGAGGCCCACCGCATCGACGTGCTGCGAACCGATGGCATCCGTGCCCTGCGCACCGGACAGTATGCGTATGCCGTAAAATGCTTCAGCAAGGTGCTCGAGATCAAGGATGACCTGGAGACACACGACTATCTGTCGCAGGCATACGTCCAGAATGAGCAGTTCCGTGAGGGCTACGATCAATTGGTGATCCTTTCCAAGGCCCAGCCCGACAACATCCAAATCCTCGCGTCGATGGCCAAGGTAGCCTACATGATGGAGGACTACACACTGATGGCCGATTGCTGCGAGCGTGCCATGCTCATCGACAAGGACAACGCCGAGGTGGTGTTTCTCTATGCCCGGGCGGTGCGCGGTCAGCGTGACATGGTGAACGCAGTCGCCATGTACACCAAGACACTCATGCTTGACGAGAGCTTCGCCGTCGCTCATCTGGAGCGCGGGCAGCTCTTGCTCGAGCAAGGAGACATAGAGGGAGCCACAGAGGATGCCGATTACCTGATGGAGATAGCGCCCAACTCTGAGGACGTGCTGCTGTTCAAGGCCAGTGTGCTCACCTCACAGAATCGCATCGGCGAGGCTATCACGTGCTACGAGAAAGCCCTTGAGGTCAATCCTTATTGCAATGAGGCACAAGAGGGTATTGATTCCCTACAAAAGATATGAATGAAAAACTGATGAAATGTTTTGGTGATTCGGCAAAAATGTGTAAATTTGCAGCCGAAAACAAGAAAAAAGCAATAAAATGACAGGTTTGAACGCATATTATTACTTCTACTTTTACTTTGCAAGCCATTGCGAAGCGGGAAGTTGCGTATAAAGTTCAACTGAAAATGAAGAATCAAGACCTAGTGCCGACAATATCCCGCTTCACCACCTGAGGCGGTTTTTTATTATGTATCAACAAGGAGAATAAGTGCGATTATGAAGAGAATAGCCATTCAAGGACAGAACGGGTCGTTTCACGACATCGCAGCTCACCTGTATTTCGAGGGAGAGCAGGTGCAGCTGATCTGCTGCGCCACATTTGAGGAAGTCTACGACTGCATCCGGCAAGACCCCACCATCATCGGCATGACCGCCATCGAGAACACCATCGCCGGCAGTCTGCTGCACAACTACGAACTGCTGCGAGACTCCGGCACGACCGTGGTGGGCGAGCACAAACTGCATATACGCCACTGTCTTTGCT
>CAMZHP010000303.1 GCA_947306845.1 uncultured Prevotellaceae bacterium | reverse complement strand
ACGGTGGAGGAATTTTCGGGTGTCACAGAATTAAAAGATCAGCATTGAAAATTTTCTTTTCTAAGATTATACCCTGAAACTAACACTCAAATTATCCTGTCGAGTAAAAAATATGAATTTATCTATGAGAATTATCAATGAATCAAACGCACTACGCTTAGATGCGCAATGAGGATTTCCACGCAGCTGAACACATATTTCCTATGCTAACGCACGGGTGAATGCATTCCGTTGTTGAAAAAAATTCATTCTGAGACGGATACAATCCATCCTCCTGAATCCTTCAAATCAATCTAATTCGCTGTGTTTTTATTTCCTCAATCAATTATGCTGCAAAAATAGCACATAAAAATGGTATTTCCAAATTTTACGGCAACAAAATGCAAGAAAAAGGCAAAAATTATTTGTGATTTGGCAATTTTGTCGCTAAGACTGATATCAAAGGGCGCCAAGTCTTGTTTATTTGGATATTATTATATAACTTTGCCCCATCTAATTTGAGATTTCGCATCAAATCAATCCAAACCCAATAAACAACAAATATGAAAAAGCACATCACCACCCTTCTGCTCCTTGCTTGTTGCATCACTGCGTTCGGAGCACGTATCGAGAGGCCCAAACTGGTAGTAGGCATAGTCATCGACCAGATGCGCTGGGACTACCTATATTATTATTACGAGGAATATAGTGAGGGAGGTCTTAAGCGACTTCTCAATAATGGCTACAGCTGTGAGAACACGATGATTCCCTATGTGCCCACCGTGACCGCCATTGGCCACAGCTGTGTTTATACCGGTTCGGTGCCCGCATTCACTGGTATCGCCGGAAACAGTTTCATGCTCAACGGGAGGTCGGTGACAAGCGTGACCGACACGACCGTCCATGCCGTGGGCAGCGACATCAACAGCAATGACGGGAAATGCTCCCCCCGCAACTTGCTCGCCAACACGATCGGCGACCAGCTGAAGATTGCCACGGACTTCAAAGCCAAGGTCATCGGCGTGGCGCTGAAAGACCGTGCTTCCATCCTTCCCGCGGGCCACAGCGCCGATGCCGCCTACTGGTGGGACACCAAAGCCGGGCACTTCATCACCAGCAGTTACTACATGGACAAGCTCCCCAGATGGGTGGAGAACTTCAACAGGTCGAACCACACCGAGTCGGGTTTCGACATCAAGACCTCCACTAAGGGAGTGACGATGACCTTCCGCATGGCGGAGGCCGCCCTGAGCCATGAGCGGATGGGCAAGGACGACATCACCGACCTGCTGGCAGTGAGCATCTCATCGACCGATGCCATCGGTCATGCCTACAGTACACGAGGCAAAGAAAATCATGATGTTTACATGCAGTTGGACAAAGACCTGGCACAGTTTTTCAGAGTTCTCGACCGCGAGGTGGGACAGGACAAATACCTGGTATTTCTCACTGCCGACCATGGTGCCGTACACAACGGCAACTTCATGAACGAGCACAAACTTCCCGGCGGCGGATTCCCCTCCACCCCCACCATCGAACAAGTGAACAAGCATCTGGGCAGCAAATTTGGCGCTGAGGGAAAATATGTCAAGAAGATATCCGACTGCCGCATTTATCTTGACCATGAATTCATCGCCAGCCGCAAGCTCGATCTGCGTGAGGTGAAGCGCGAGGCAGTCGCCGTGATGCGCCAGGATCCGCAGTTTGCCTATGTCATCGACTATGAGGACGTTGCCAACTCCACCGTCCCGCAGTTCCTGCGCGAGCGCATCACCAACGGCTACCACCGCCTGCGCAGCGGCGACCTCATGGTGGTGTTGCAGGGCAGTCACCAGCACGGTACGATAGGCCCCGACTACAAGGGAACATCGCATGGCACTTGGAATCCCGATGACTCACACATCCCGCTGCTGTTCATGGGCTGGAAGGTGAACAAAGGCGCCACCAACACTCCCACCTACATGACAGACATCGCAGCCACCGTATGCGCCATGCTGCACATACAGATGCCTGACTGCTGCATCGGCAACGCCATTCAGGAGGTGTGGAAATAAGGTAATTGAGAGAAGACGCGGTGGCGGCACGCATAATACTGCCACAACAAGGAGAAAGGCGCACGGAACTTCATCTGAGGTGGCGTGCGCTTTTTTTGGATGTGGATCCTATCATCCCTAAAATCCTTCCGCCACTTCCTGAATTCTTTTCTCGCCTTGAAAATGGCCTTGCAGTCACCCCAGTTTCCGTTGAGGACAAGGGTCTGAAAGGCTGCCAGATAATCCAAGAACCATCTGGCTACCATCACCCGCCGAAGTTCGTCGTCGGGCAGGTTTTTATAAAGCATGGTCAGGTTGTTTCTGAAGTTGAGGAACGTCTTCCTGGAATTTCCTTTCGGCAGTGTGCCACCACCGAGATGGAAGACCGTGCTCTGGGGCAGGCAATAAATATGCCTTCCCATGATGCGCAGCCGCCAGCAAAGGTCGATTTCCTCATTGTGGGCGAAGAAACGCCCATCGAGGCCCCCACTCTCCATATAATCGTCCGACCTGATCATCATACACGCTCCTGTCGCCCAATGGATCTCCATCGGCGTGTCATATTGGCCGGCATCATCCTCCACAGTCTCAAAAAGCCTTCCGCGACAAAACGGATAACCATATTTATCAATGAATCCCCCCGAGGCCCCCGCATACTCAAAAGCCTGCCGTCGAATCACCGAAAGCAGTTTGGGCTGGCATGCAGCCACTTCGGGATGTGCATCCATGAAGGTGACAAGCGGTGTCAGCCAATGAGGGGTTACCTCCACGTCGGAGTTGAGCAGGACAAAATATTCCGCTTCGATCTGTTGCAAGGCACGGTTGTAGCCATCGGCAAACCCCCAGTTGCGCTCAAGCACCAGGACACGCACCTCAGGATGATGTGCCCTGAGATAAGCGAGCGAGTTATCGGTCGAAGCATTGTCCGCCACATAGATGACCGCGTCATGGGCAGAGCATGCCACCACTGATGGCAGATACTGGCTCAGCATCTTCTCTCCGTTCCAGTTGAGTATGACGATGGCTACCTTATCCATTATTCTCCTTTTTGATATGTGCCATGAGAGCAGTGCCGTCATGGTTGAAATTTCCCAATTCCACAACCACCATCTGGTTGTCGAGCGATGGATGAGCCTCACTCGCCGGGAGTTCCACCCTTACATAGTTGCGAGTGAACCCATGCATGGCCCTCCCCCTTGTCGCCTTCTCCATCAGCACTTCCGCTTCCTTGCCAATCCATTGTCTGTAGAAAGCCTCTGTCTTCTTGTCGGAAAGAGCGAGCAATCTTGCTGACCGAATTTTCTTCTCCTGCTCACTGACGACAAGAGGGATGCGTAGTGCTGCCGTGCCCGGCCGTTCGGAGTAAGGGAACACATGAAGTTGTGATATGTCGAGGCTGTCGAGGAAGCGATAGGTTTGCTCAAAATACTCCTCCGTCTCGCCTCTCATTCCCACAATGACATCCACTCCGATAAAAGCGTCAGGAATCATCTGCTTGATCAATTGAATCTTATGGGCAAAAAGCGCAGTGTCATATCGCCGGTGCATGATACGCAGCACCTCGTCGGCTCCGCTCTGCAACGGGATATGAAAATGAGGCATGAATGCCCGGCTTTCTGAGCAGTAAGCTATCAGCTCGTCTGAGATCAGGTCGGGTTCAAGACTACTGATGCGGTAGCGCGAGATGCCTTCCACGCTGTCGAGTGCACGCACAAGATCAACAAAGCGTTCCCCCGTGTTCTTTCCGAAATCGCCGATATTGACACCTGTTAGCACCACCTCACGTCCACCCTCAGCAGCCGCCTGCCGTGCCTGTGCCACAAGGTCGTCGATGGTAGCGCTGCGGCTGAATCCACGTGCATAGGGTATTGTGCAATAGGTGCAGAAATAATCACATCCGTCCTGCACCTTGAGGAAATATCGGGTGCGGTTGCCTCTGGAGCAACTGGGGGCAAATGAACGGATATCCTTCGTCTTCACCGTATGATACTGATGGAGCGAGTCCGTCTTCTTCCTTCCACCCCATGCCTC
>CAMZHP010000302.1 GCA_947306845.1 uncultured Prevotellaceae bacterium | reverse complement strand
CTTCAAACGAAGGGTCTTTGATAATCTCCAAATCTGAGAACAATTCTCGGGAGTCGACGGAGTGGTCGTAGTAGGCGCAAAGCATCTCTGCTGCCATCGACTTACCGAAGCGGCGGCATCTGGTCACGCAACTGAAGCGCCACTTGGAAAAAAGTGTGTCATTGACGATGGCGATAAGTCCTGATTTGTCGATATATTCTCGTTTTCGGGAGGATTTGAATCCTGCATTCCCTATATTGATGTATGCCCCCATGATGATGCCATTTAGAAAAAACAATGCGAAGATATAAAAAAACTTTTACCCTGCAAAATTTCATCTGCCAAATTCCGAATAGAATTGATGAAATTCTCCCCCATACCATTTGTACTCACCATCCTGATGTTGGCGGTGTGCCAGCATGTCCGAGCCCAGGAATGGAGGATGGTGAGCACAAAGACCAACGGCACCAAGATAGAAATGCCGCCAATGTACATGACAAGGGACAACTGGCATAGCCATTGCCAGAAAAAGCCAATGGCCATTCAGTCCCCTGGCTTGCAGGAGATGATGATGCGGCGGTAACTGCACAAGGGGGTATCGCCGTTGTCGGTCACCTCACATATCACGTGAATTTCTTCATTTCCCTTCCATTGTGGAAGGGTGACGCTTGCCTTTCCTCCCTGTTGCTCGAGGGTCAGGTCGGCAGGACAAATTCCTGCATCAGTCTGGATCCACCATTTGAAAGAAAGGTGATCGCCATCTGGGTCGAAAGAGTGTGCCGCATCCAGTTTCACGGTCTCACCTTGGTGGACAGTGATTTCTATGGGCTTTGTGCCTTGGCTGCTGTTCACGATGACGACGGGATTTCGGTTGCCCTGTCCTTTCTCGGCCCACTCCATGCGGGCAGCGAAATCATTGAAGACGGCAGGGTAGAACCGCTCCTCATACGCACGGGAGATGCTTTTCTGAGGCTGCTGCCAGTTGGTCCAGGCCGTTGTCAGCGAGTCTGGGCAGATGCCCCGTTTGGAACAGCCAGCCCATCCTATCTGCTCCGGTTGGTCGGGAGAGTGCAAGCCGTTGGGCAGGACATGGAGGAAACTTGGCGTGTCGCCTTCTACGCCCCATTTGTAGGTGGGGTATGCCTTGCCCAGATAGCCTTTGCCTTGTATCCGCTGCGCGTATTGCTCCCATTGCTTGCTTCCGAGTTCGTTTTGTGACAACCACGCGCTTTCGTCCCAAATAAAGAGAAGGTCATCGGCAAACTCTTTCCGTATCCACTGATGAGAACTGTAGGCACGGTTCATCCGCATGGCATAGACCATGTCTTGGTCGGTGATGGTGAAGACACGCAACTTGTTGAGAAATATTTTCAATGCCTTCTCACTCCGCTCCTGCTTCACCTTCCAAATGGCTTGGGCAAGGGTATTGCCGCCGCCCCAGCAAGCGACCCAGAGAGGTCGCGGATCATCTTCATCGACAAGTTTGATGATGAGTTCGCTGCCTGCCGTGTTGTTGTCTTTTCCTATCCTGCCGATGCCAGCATGCTGGCTACCCATCGCCACCCGGCTCCGCAGGTATTCCGCACTGGGCCAGTATCCTATTTGTTGTTTCGACAGCTCTTTCTTCAGTGGAAGGAAGCCTTTCTGCCCTGACCGCTTCATCAGATGGGGGACATCCTTTTCATAAGCGTCAATCACGCGATACAATGAGTCTGCCCATTCTGTAGGGTAGGGATCGCAGTTCCATCCGATGGTCGTGATAAGTGCCTCGATCTCAAGTTGGTCTGCATACACCATCAGGCGTACCATGGATTCCATGTCATCGGGCTCGATGTTCCCTGGCGCAATGTCAGTGAGTACCACGATACGGGGTTTCAGTTCATCAAAGGCATGCGTAGGACAGGCGATGAATGACAAGAGCAGCAGGAATGTCGGCAGAAAATACCGTTTTTGTGAAACTTGCATCATTTTTTACATTTGTTATTTCACAAAAGTAGGTATTTTTCTGATAAAAGCAAAACAAATAGTGTGTTTTCAAGAATTTGTTTTTCATTGATGTAATAATGATGGAATAATTTGTGTTTATCATGCAACAAAATTGCCCGCGAAATGGTGATTTTATCGTTTCATGGACAATTAGTCATAATTAAATCATCCATGAAATAGATTTTTTAATACTTTGTGGGTAAATAAAGTGAAGATTATTTGGAAAAATCTTGTTTTTTTTGTTATTTTGCCCAAGAAATCAAACGACTGATGAATATGAGTGAAATCATTGGAAGAAAACAGGAAATCAGAGAGTTGCTGAGTATCTACCGGCAGAAGCAAGCAAAGTTGGTGGCTGTCTATGGCCGTCGGCGTGTTGGAAAGACATATCTTGTAAGGGAGTTGTTTAAAGATCAGTTTGCATTTTATCATACAGGAGTTTCACCTTTGGAATTAAAGGATGGGAATCTTTTGAGAGCTCAATTGGAAGCATTCAATGCTTCTCTCATTCGTTTTGGTGCAGATCAGGTCTCATCCCCCGTTAGTTGGTTTGAGGCTTTCGAGAGGCTAATCACATTGCTTGAAAAACATGGTTCAAAAGAGCGAATGGTGGTTTTTATAGATGAGATGCCTTGGATGGAAACACCACGGTCTGGTTTCATGACGGCATTTGAGCATTTCTGGAATGGTTGGGGTGCTGGGTGTGACAATTTGTTGCTGATTGTTTGCGGTTCTGCCACCTCATGGATACAAGATCATCTGATCAATTCATATGGAGGTCTTTATGATCGGGTACATGCTGAGATACAACTGTCACCGTTCTCCCTTTGTGAGGCAGAACAATTATTGAGAATGCAGGGGGTAACTCTTTCTCGTTACGACATCTTGCAATTATA
The DNA here is from genome assembly GCA_947306845.1 of uncultured Prevotellaceae bacterium. The sequence goes on along the minus strand of CAMZHP010000302.1, from coordinate 1,188 downwards.
TATGACCGTTGGCGGCATACCCATGTATTTAAGTTATGTGCAGCCAGGAAAAAGTTTGGCTCAAATTATCGATGGTCTTTATTTCAACCGTAAAGCCAAACTGAAAGATGAGTTTGAGCGTCTACTAAACTCTGTTTTTAAAAATCCCGAACATTATAAGAAAGTCATTCAATTGTTGGCAAAACGCCAGAGCGGGTATAACCGTGATGATATTTCTCGGATGACAGGTATCCCTTCTGGTAAGGGACTGACGGAAATATTGAAGGCATTAGAAGCAAGTGACTTTATTGAATTTTACAAGCCCTTTGAAAATCACCTACGCAACAGGCGTTATCGTTTGATTGACCCTTTTTGTCTGTTTTACATGAATCAAGTGGAAGGCCGGCATAGAGGGGAGAATTATTGGCGTGATAACGAGAATCTTCCATCACTAAACGCATGGAGGGGACGTGCTTTTGAGAATGCTTGCCTCGGTCATATCGAGCAAGTGAAGGCTGCTTTGGGCATCGCCGGTGTCAGTTCGGAGAATTCTGCATGGACTCTGCAAGGTATGGAGGGAGAGGATGGTATGCAGATAGATTTGATCATCGACCGTGCTGACCGTGTCGTGAATTTGTGTGAGATGAAGTTTGTTAATACAGAATTTGAGGTGAGGAAAGAATATGAAATGAAACTACGCCATCGTTTGAACTGGATGAGAGAACATATTGGCAAGCGGCAGAATGTACAGATGACACTTATCACAACGTATGGGTTGAAATATGGTATCCACAGCGGGGTTTTCCAAACAACAGTCTCCCTTGATAGTCTTTTTGAGTAATTCTTTATCCTAACAGACTGATAATTCCCGATTTTTGCGTAATTTTGCAGACAATTTCCGTAATATGTGCGAAAATCGCTGATTGGAGACAAAATGGCGCAGAGAATATTGATTACAGGAGCGAGTGGTTTCATCGGAAGTTTCATCGTCGAGGAAGCACTCAACCGTGGCATGGAGGTGTGGGCCGCCGTGCGTGGCAGCAGTTCGAGGGCGTTTCTGAACGACCCGCGCATCCATTTCGTCACGCTTAACCTCAGTGACCCCGCACAATTGCATGAACAGTTGCATGACCACACCTTCGACTACGTGGTGCATGCCGCCGGTGTGACCAAGTGCCTGCATGCCGAGGACTTCCACCGCGTCAACAC
>CAMZHP010000301.1 GCA_947306845.1 uncultured Prevotellaceae bacterium | reverse complement strand
ATGAACTGGCAGCCCGTGTGTGGGTGAACAAATATGCCATGAAAGACAGTTTTGGAAATATTTACGAACAGTCGCCAAGAGACATGCACTGGCGTATCGCCAATGAGATAGCCCGAATAGAGCAGAAATATCCGAATCCCTTGTCAGCACAGGAGGTCTTTGAACTCCTCGACCATTTCAGGTATGTCGTTCCGGCCGGGAGTCCCATGACGGGTATCGGAAACAACCATCAGGTGGCGTCGTTGTCCAACTGCTTCGTCATCGGTTTGGATGGAAATGCCGACTCCTATGGAGCCATCATGCGCATTGACCAGGAGCAGGTGCAACTCATGAAACGCAGAGGTGGAGTGGGGCACGACCTCTCACATATCCGCCCCAAAGGCACACCGGTGAATAACTCCGCTCTTACAAGTACGGGTCTGGTGCCTTTCATGGAGAGGTACAGCAACTCCACCAGGGAGGTGGCACAGGATGGAAGACGTGGAGCACTGATGCTCTCAGTCAGTATTAAGCATCCTGATAGTGAGGCGTTTATCGACGCCAAGATGACAGAGGGAAAAGTGACGGGAGCCAATGTGTCGGTCAGAATTGACGATGAATTCATGCGGGCAGCCATCGACAACAGGGAATACAAACAGCAATTCCCTGTCGAAAGCGACCATCCTCTGGTGGAGAAAACCATCAATGCCGGCGAACTATGGCAGAAAATTGTGCACAATGCATGGAAGAGTGCCGAGCCGGGTGTGCTGTTTTGGGACACCATCATCCGTGAGAGCATTCCTGACTGCTATGCCGACTTGGGATTCCGCACGATATCTACCAACCCCTGCGGCGAGATACCGCTCTGCCCCTACGATTCCTGCAGGTTGCTTTCCATCAACCTCTACTCATACGTCAACGACCCCTTCACCGGCCATGCCAGCTTCGACTTTGACAAGTTCAAAAAGCATGTGACCTTCGCTCAGAGAATCATGGATGACATCATTGACCTCGAACTGGAGAAAATCGATGCCATCATGGACAAAATCAGAAAAGACCCGCAGTCGGAGGAAATCAAGGGTGCGGAATACCACCTCTGGGAGAAAATCCTCGACAAGAGCGGAAAAGGAAGGCGCACTGGTTTGGGCATAACTGCCGAAGGTGACATGATCGCTGCCATGGGACTTAGGTATGGCTCGCAAGAGGCCATCGATTTCGCCGTGGAGGTGCAGCGCACACTCGCCCTTACCGCTTACGGTTCCTCAGTGGTCATGGCCAAGGAGAGAGGTGCGTTCGCTGTCTATGATGCCGACAGGGAGAAAAACAATCCGTTCGTCCTCAGAATCAAGGAGGCCGACCCACAACTCTATGAGGACATGGCGAAATATGGCAGACGCAACATCGCATGCCTTACCATCGCACCGACAGGTACGACCAGCTTGATGACTCAGACCACCAGCGGCATCGAACCTGTGTTCATGCCGGTCTACAAAAGGAGGAGAAAGGTCAACCCTGGGGATGCCAACGTGCATGTTGATTTCGTAGATGAGGTGGGTGATTCCTTTGAGGAATACATTGTCTATCACCCTAAATTCCTTGTGTGGATGAATACGGTGGGACTTGATGCCAACAAGAGATACACCCAAGAAGAGCTGGATGAAATCGTCGCAAGGTCGCCTTATTACAAGGCTACGGCCAATGATGTGGACTGGCTGATGAAGGTGAGAATGCAGGGAGCCATTCAGAAATGGGTGGACCACTCCATCAGCGTGACGGTCAACTTGCCCAACAACGTAAATGAGGCCCTGGTCAATCAGCTCTACATTGAGGCTTGGAAGTCAGGATGCAAAGGTTGTACTATCTACCGGGATGGCAGCAGGGCAGGCGTGATGGTGGCTCTGAAGAAGAAAAAGAAAGAGAACAAACCACAGGAACAGCCTGAGTGCCGCAGGCCGGAAGTAACTGAGGTCAGGCCCCAGACTCTGGAGTGCGATGTGGTGAGGTTCCAAAACAACAAGGAGAAATGGGTGGCTTTCGTAGGATTGCTCGATGGCTATCCTTACGAGATTTTCACCGGTCTGCAGGATGATGACGAGGGTATCGTACTGCCCAAGACCGTCACCAAGGGCAAGATCATCAAGCAGACCAACGAGGATGGGTCGCATCGCTATGACTTCCAGTTTGAGAACAAGCGCGGATACAAGACCACCGTTGAGGGACTGAGTGAGAAGTTCAACCCGGAATACTGGAACTATGCCAAACTCATCTCGGGTGTGCTGAGATACAGGATGCCGATTGACCATGTCATCAAACTGGTCGGTTCGCTTCAGTTGAAGAGCGAAAGTATCAATACGTGGAAAAACGGCGTGGAAAGGGCTCTGAAGAAATATATCATTGACGGAACGGTAGCACAAGGAAAGATCTGCCCGCAATGTGGGCAGGAGACGCTCGTCTATCAGGAGGGATGCCTCATCTGCAAGAACTGCGGGGCATCCAGGTGCGGATAAACCAGTTGAAGATGAAATACGGACCAGCGAATATCTTTATCAGAAACCTGCGTCTCTACGCCTATCATGGAGTGTTGCCGCAGGAAAGGGTGGTGGGGGGAGATTACTCCGTTTCCCTGCGAGTCGCTGTGGACATGAGCAAAGCTTCCCTGACAGATCAGATGGAGGATACGGTCAGCTATGCAGACCTCAAGGACGTCGTGGTGGAAGAAATGGCCCAACCATCGTCATTGTTGGAGCATGTGGCGGGAAGGATCGCACGGAGAGTGTGCTCTGAATTCCCCACAGTAGGAGAAGTAGAGGTGGAAATCGTTAAGCTCAATCCCCCCATGGGAGCTGACTGCGATGGCGCTGGCGTCACCCTTTGCTTAATAAATGATAAAACATGATGAGATAATCGGCTTTTCTCTCAAAATTGATTAATTTTGCAGCCGAATTGATATTAGGAAATGAATAAAAGGCTATTTTTGACGATTTTCATCATGGCCGCGACCATCATCTGCATGGCAGCGGACAGGAAGTTCACGTTGGTCATTGACCCTGGGCACGGTGGAAAAGACCCGGGAGCAAAAGGGAAAATATCGTTTGAGAAAGATATCAACCTCAAAGTCGCATTGGCGTTCGGGCAGTACGTGGAGCGCAATTGCTCGGATGTAAAAGTCATCTATACCAGAAAGACGGATGTGTTCATCCAACTGGAGGAGAGGGCGAATATCGCCAATAGAAACAAGGCCGACCTTTTCATTTCCGTGCATACCAATGCCCTTGAAGGGGGAAGGATATCCAGAGGACTGGAAACTTATACACTCGGAATGCATAGGGCGGCAGACAACCTCAATGTGGCAAAACGGGAAAACTCCGTCATTCTCCTCGAGAAGAACTACAAGCAAACCTATGCTGGCTTTGACCCTAAGTCAGCAGAGAGCTATATCATGTTCGAACTCATGCAGGACAAGTACATGGCGAACAGCGTGGAGATGGCAAAACTCATCCAAAGTGAGACGTGTGCCAGCAGCGGAAGGGTGAACAAAGGTGTTCATCAGGCTGGATTCCTGGTGATAAGGGAAACCTCAATGCCCAGTTGCCTTATCGAATTGGGTTTTATCACCACCCCTGACGAAGAGGAATTCCTCAATACGCAGGAGGGACAGGACAAGATGGCAAGAGGTATCTACAATGCTTTTGTCAAGTACAAGAAAAAGTATGGCCATGTCAAGATGAGTGCTGAAAATGACCAGGCTCCAGATGACAATGAGGATATGCTGCTTGCCTTGGCAGATCAAATCCCTGCGGTGACCAATGTCATGGACGGAGACGGGATGAACAACAAGAATGTAGAGGAACGCTTCGAACAGCAAATCATTACGGATGATGCTGCTGCATTGGCGGCTGCAGAATATACAGAACAGAGAGAAGTGAGAAGAATTCCCTCTGATTTCGTTTCGACAGTAGTCGAAGTGCCTCAGCCTATGTCCAGCCAACCGCAGCCGACCTACACTCCTCCACAGCCCATGTCCAGCCCACCCACTCAAACGTTAACAGCTCCCGCACCCAATCCTCCCGCTCAGC
>CAMZHP010000300.1 GCA_947306845.1 uncultured Prevotellaceae bacterium | reverse complement strand
GTTGCCCCACTGGTGTTTGAGACCAGCGCGTCTACCGATTCCGCCATCTGGGCCTTTCAGGGTGCAAAGGTAAATATATTTTTTGTAAAATGACAAATTTTCTTCAGAAAAAACACTAAAAACTTGTTTTTCCCGTTGGATAATTGTAACTTCGTGCGCTTCAAGCAAGCATGACCTGTAATCTGATATGAATATCGAATATGCCTACAACGAGCAATAATTTCTGTATCATTCTGGCTGGTGGGCGTGGCCGCCGTCTGTGGCCGTGCAGCCGCGCCGAGCATCCCAAGCAGTTTGTCGACCTTTTCGGGACGGGGCGCACCCAGCTTCAGCAGACCTTCGACCGGTTTGCGCGTTTCATCCCCATAGAGAACATTTATGTGACCACCAACGATGACTTCGAGCCCATCGCGCGTGAGCAACTGCCGATGTTGCCCGCCGACCATTTCATCGGTGAGCCCATCAACCGCAACACGGCGCCGAGTGTGACGTGGGGCTGCTACCGCATCCTGAGCCGCTGTCCCGAGGCCAGTGTCATCATCACCCCGTCGGACCAGGCGGTGGTCAATGTGGACGCTTTCGTGGAATGTGCCACCAGTGCGCTTTCTTTCGTCGCCACCCACGACGGCATCATCGCCATGGGTATCCGACCCACACGGCCTGAGCCAGGCTACGGATATGTGCAGATGGGCGACGGCATCGACGTGCCGGGGATGTTTGCCGTGAAGTCGTTCACCGAGAAGCCTGAGCGCGACTTCGCCCAGCTGTTCATGAACAGTGGCGAGTTTTTGTGGAACACCGGTATCTTTGTCTCCAACGCACATCACCTGCTGGCCCACTGCAAGCGCATCATGCCTGCACCATTCCGCCAGATTGAGACCGACGGGCGCAAGCCTACGACATTGGAGGAAGAGGCCCGTCTTGTGTGGGACTATTTCTCGCTCTTCCCCAATCTCTCTATCGACTACGGTGTGCTTGAGAATGCCGATGATGCCTTTGTGATGCTCTGCAACTTCGGTTGGGCTGACCTGGGCACATGGCACTCCATCTACGAGGCAGAGCGCCGCTACGAGGGCGACAATGTGGTGCTCGACAGCGAGGTGATGATGGACAACTGCCGCGACAACATCATCAAGTTGCCGAAAGGCCATCTGGGTGTGATGAGCGGCCTGGAGGGCTACATCGTGGTGGAGAATGAAAATGTGCTGATGGTCTGCAAGAAAGGCGACACATCAGCACAGATACGTAAGTTTCTCAATGAGGTTCAGGTGAAGCTCGGAGAGAAATTCATCTGACGTTTATTTGAACTCCTCGCGGATGCGGGCAGCGATGTCCGCCATCTCTTCGTCGGTGAGTTTGAGTTTCGGATTGGAGAAAAGCATGTCCTTCTCACTTTGCATGGGGATGAGATGGATGTGTGCGTGAGGCACTTCCAGTCCGAGGACAGCCTGTCCTACCTTGATGCAGGGGAAGGCACGCTTGATGGCTGCTGCCACTCTTTTGGCAAACACCTGCATCTCTGCTAGTTCGTCGTCTTCGAGGTCGAAGATGTAGTCCACCTCTCTTCTTGGGATGACAAGGGTGTGTCCCTTCACCAGCGGGTTGATGTCGAGGAAAGCGTAGAACTTGTCGTTCTCAGCGCATTTGTAACTGGGTATTTCGCCAGCAGCGATTTTTGAGAAAATGGTCATTTTTTAGGAGTTTAGAAGCTTAGGAGATTGGGAGTTCAGACAAATGATTTGCTCGTCGTGGCGGACACGATACATCGCGTCCCTACACCGCAGTGGCTGTAACAAGTCTAGAATCTTCAATCTTCAATTTTCAATCTTCAATTTAAATTGAAATGTTGTCGATTCTCATCCGGATGGTGCCACGTGGGATGCGGATTTCCACCTCGTCGCCCACTTTCTTGTTGAGCAGTCCCTGTGCGATGGGAGTCTGGATGGAGATTTTTCCCTCCTTCAGGTTGGCCTCGTTCTCACTCACGATGGTGTATTTCATGTGGGCCTGGGTGGTGAGGTTGGTCATCTCCACGGTAGAGAGGATCTGCACCACATCGCCGGTGAGGCGTGAGGTGTCGACGATCTTGGCTTCTGCGATGGCCATTTTCAGACGGTTGATCTTATCCTCCAGGTGGGCCTGAGCCTCCTTGGCGGCTTCATACTCTGAGTTCTCGCTGAGGTCGCCCTTGTCTCTTGCCTCGGCGATGGCTGCCGAAGCCTTGGGGCGCTCCACAGACTCCAATCTCTGGAGGTCGGCTATCATCTTGTCGTAGCCTTCTTGCGACATGTACGTCATACTTGTATTCTTTTAGATTGTTAATCGATTGTTTTGGATGGGTCTGGTTTTCAGATTCCATTTCTAGCGCAAAAAAACGATGAATCCCGACAAATGCCTCTTGTCGGAATTCAGCCCTTTTGCTTGCTTTTCAATTGTTCGGGTGCAAAATTAGAGTATTTTTTCCAAACAGACAATTTTTTCGCGAAAAAATTTTTAATTCGTCAAGGAATCGGTAACTTTGTAGAATGAAGAATGAAGGATTAAGGATGAAGAATTATGATTACCACTGCGAAAATGGCGGTGTAAGGGTAGGGATACGATCATCGTGTCGGTCAAGGATGAACTCTGATCGTGTCCGCCTGCAATTAACTATGAACTATGAATTATGAACTATAAAAGCGCATTGCTCTCCACCACGTATTTCGGACCGGTGCAGTGGTATCAGAAGTTGCATCGATATGGCGAGGTGTGGCTGGAGGCGTACGATGGTTTTATCAAGCAGACTTTTCGCAACCGGTGTGTCATCGCCGCCACACATGGCACCCAGACGCTCTCCGTGCCTGTCGTCCACGACCCGTCGTCATCACTCACACGCGACATGCGCATCAGCGACCACGGCAACTGGCGTCACCTCCACTGGCATGCCTTGCGCAGCGCCTATGGTGAGTCGCCTTTTTTTGAGTTCTATGCCGATGACCTGGCTCCGTTTTTTGAGCGACGGTGGGAATTCCTCGTTGACTTCAACGAGGCAATCATGTGGAAAATGTGTGAGTTGCTCGACATCCATCCCGTTGTGCGGCACACGGAGAATTTTGGCTCTACTGGTGGCACGGAGGCTGATGATTTCCGTGACACAATACGTCCGAAGCACCCTATGCCTGACCCAGACTTCACTCCCAAGCCTTATTATCAGGTGTTTGCGCAGCGCCATGGCTTCTTGCCTAACCTCAGCATCCTCGACCTGCTGATGAACGAGGGCAACGAGAGCATCCTTTATCTCTGACCACAGAATTTCACTTAATTTCAACACAGAGACGCAAAGGTACAGAGAATAAATAATTTTATGGGAAATTATATGGTCATTATATGGTGATTATATGTTAAAGCAACCACGAATTTCACGAATCGACTCGAATAATTTCAACACAGAGACACAAAGGTACAGAGAATAAATAGATTAATGGGAATTTGTATGGACCATTATGTGGCAATTATATGTTACAAGAAACCACGAAACTTCTCTACAAAATGACACAAATTGTTCTAATGATATCTTTGTCTAAGGAATCAGGGGAATAAAGGAATCTCCCTCTCTTTGGAGAGGGCCGGGGAGAGGTATTTGGGGAGAGGTGTCATGGGAATAAAGAAAGGCCGAATGTCGTTGTGGCCATTTAATTCCTAATCTAACCGTAAAAATACAATCTTTTAACCCATATTTTTTGATAATACCGAAAGTTTGCTTACTTTTGCAACATGGAAAAAGAAAACAATATTACCCAGATGTACACGTCTGAGATTGTCAACATGCTCGGAAGACGCTTCAAGGACTATCGCATTGGCTGTGATATGACCCAGAAAGAAGTGTCGCTACAGTCGGGTATCAGTGTGATAACCATCCGCAAATTTGAAAATGGAAACCTCTACAACATTACCTTGGGTACTTTCATCGAACTGCTCAGGGCCATTGGTTTCATGCAGGGTCTTGATGATGTGTTGCCCGAGTTGCCTATTTCACCATACGAACTGGAAAAGATACAACAAGGGAAAAGAAAAAGAGTGAGACA
>CAMZHP010000299.1 GCA_947306845.1 uncultured Prevotellaceae bacterium | reverse complement strand
GATTGTTTACAATGTACTTTTCCACCCTACAAGATGGAAAAAGGGTGGAAAATCGAAGCCTAATCAACTGAATATCAGAGCGAAGCGTGCGGAATACATTTTCCACCCAATTTCCTTGCGGACTTCTCAAAATAGCCATAACTTTGCAGTCGAGAATAAAAAACATTTTCGTATGAGAAGGAAGACAGTTGGAATCATCGTAACAATTTTGGTGCTTGTCTTGGCGGGTGCCATCGGGTGCAACTTGCGTGACTTGCCACAGAAACGTTTGCTCCATGCAGCAGAAGACATGGTATTCATGGATGCGGACAGCACTTTACGATTGTTGGCGCAGATAGATACGACACGGCTGGCAGAAGACGGGCTAATGCTTTATGAGCTCTTGCAGGCTATGGTTGATGAAGAACACTGGTATCTGCACCATGCAGACACGGTTTCCTGCCTCTCCTCAGACGCTGAGACATGGAACTTCAAGCGCGAAGCGACCTGTCATAACGTGGATGACCAGGCATTCCCCGACGACAGCACCCTCTCACGCGTGTATCATTATTATGAACAAGCAAGTCTCGGCGGTACAAACGATGACAAGGAAACCCTGCGACGCTTCGGACGCATCTGTTTCGTGTTGAGTCGCCGCCAAAGTGAAAAGAATCAGCCCTCACAGACAAGTCGACTCTTCCATTTGGCCATCCATTGCGCCGAGACAACAGAAGACCACGCCCTTGCCTACCGCGCCTATGACAAGTTTGCTAATCATTTGCCTCTTTCCCCATCGGCTGAGTCAGAGTTGTGCCAACGCCATGCATTAGAACATTATCGTCTGTCACCTGACCAACCCCGTTGGCTGCTGACGATGCTCAACGACTACGGCTTCATGATACTCCCCAACCCTCCCTTCGACCTGCACCACTTTGGCGCTTTGGAACACATTACCGACATTGCGGCCAGACATTGCAAAAAGCCTTCATCGCCATCGGTCTTGGATTCCATCTATCAGTGTCTGGATTCACTTTGGGCACTGCCTCATGTCGATATTTCGCCAACATGTGCCTTGAGTATCAAAAAATCAGTTTCCATCATCGGGGATATCACCGTACCTATAGGCATGTATGAAGAGACACTACAGGAGCATAAAAAAGATACAACGAAACATAGGAATCCATCGTATGAAAGCGCCAAGGAATGGGCAGAACAAGAATTCTCCACCAACCGCGACACCTACCTCGCACCAGGCTATGTAAAAAAGTCGGCCTCATTGCAGGGGCATCTGATGATGGCGGTCATCGTCATCCTCCTGCTGGGTTTGCTGCTTCTCGCTCTCCTCTTTTGGAACTGGCGCACCAAGACGCGACAACAACATCTTGCAGAGCAAATCGCCCAACAGCGCAAAGCTGACCAGTTGGCAGAACGCTTGCGGCAGAAGGACACCATGATAGCCATGCTACGTGGACACATCATGGATAAGAGTGAAATCCTCGACATGCTGGAAACAAAGGCTGGCAAGCGCACCATCATCAATGCCCGCAATTGGCGCGAGATAGAAATGACACTCGACACCGCTGACGGCAACTTCGTCAGTCGTCTGCGAGCAGAGCATCCCCAGTTCAGCGAAGACGACATCCGCCTGTGCATGCTCGCCCGGCTACGGCTTTCCAACACTGCCCTGTCTGCCATCTATGTCATCTCCGTCTCTGCTGTGCAGCACCGCAAGCAGAAACTGAAAAAGGAAGGTTTCGGCATTACCGACCCCAGCGTGACCTTTGACCAATTCATAGCAAACTTCTAATACCAATAAACATGAAAAAGAGCTTTTTTCGATGCGGAAACCTCCGCATCCTGCTACTACTATGCCTTGTCGTAAGCATACAAGGAGCTGTCAAGGCCGACATCGTCAAGGGACGTGTGGTGGATGCCGAGACAAAGGAACCACTGCCCGAAGCTCAGGTGAAGTACACTCAAAGGTTTGGAGACTATAGCTACTCAATGAGGAGTACTAAGACCGACTCATTGGGTTGTTTCACGTTCTTCGCCGATGGGCGAGGCAGTATTGACTTCTCCATGCTGGGCTACTACTCAAAAACAATGCCTGTGCTGGCATTCAGCGACAACCGCAAGGACACGATCGACATCGGGACGATTGAGCTGAAGATGTCTCCACAGATGCTGAAGATGGTGGAGGTGACTGGTCGCGCCCGCCGTTTCACCGTCAAGGGCGATACGATTGTCTTCCACCCCGAGGCTTTCCACTTGCAGGAGGGGGCACGACTTGAAGAGCTGATCAAGCAGCTGCCAGGCGTGCAGGTCGATGACAAGGGAAGACTTTCGTGGAACGGCAAGCCAATCCGCATAACGATGGACGGTGAGAGTCTTTTCGGCGGCGATGACTTGGTGAAACAACTGCCAGCCGAGGCCGTAGAAAACATCAAGGCTTACAACCGCCAGTCGGAATTCAGCGAACGCACGGGCAAGGACGACGGTACACAGGACATGGTGCTCGATCTGGCCATCAAGCCCGGCTTCCTCGACCGCTGGTACGGTGACGTGAAGGCCTACTACCAGTCGCCGAAATACTATGAAGGTGAAATGTCAATGAACCGCCTGTCGAAGACTGACCCATTGATGGTCTTTGCCAATGCAAACAACATCGACAAGCATTGGCGGCGCAACATGAACGGGAGCATGGCCAACATGGGCAATGGTTTTGGCCAGGAGCAGGGTGCATCAGCTGGCTATCAGCACAACTGGCAGCGCAAAGAGGGCTCGCATGACCTGAAGAGCTTCTACAGTATCACTGGAGGCATGGCACACGATGATGACTGGCGCACCAGCCACCAAATGACCGAGAACTACTTCCCCAACGCTGCTGCCACACGCACCACCTCCGAGGAATATCATCGCACTCACAAGTTGGAGCCACGGCTGAACGCCCACCTCCACTGGGTGCGTGACTCGCTCAACACCTTCTCTCTCAACGCCAGTGTGGAGTATGGCAACCAACGCTCCCACAACCGCCAAACCACCGAACAGGAGGAGGCTCTCGCCGCATCTCTGTCTCCAGATATCCAGTATGCAACTGTCTTGTCTCAACTCACCGCCACCCGCACCGACGGTCACCAAACCAAACTGAGCACCAATGCCCGATGGGAGCACTACATCAAGGATGGCGCACTCGGAGCCAGCATCACGATAAACTACCAAGACGGTCAGACCGACGGCCATACCAACCGCACCATCACAGCGCACGGCCAGTCCTACACTTCTCAGCAACTCACTCAGACCTATGCCTCGCCCACCAGACAATTCTCCACTACGACAGAGGCACATCATACCCGCTGGCTCACCAAGAAATGGATGGCACAGGTGCAATATACCATGAATTACGACCGCAACCGCAACGACCGCGACTTCCAGACCAACGGTATGAACGATATTTCCAACAGTTACCGCAATCTGTATTCTCGCCATGAGCATAACCTGCGACTCTCGCAGACCATCAACCTCACACCTGTCCAGGTGATGCCTGCCGTATCGGCCCGATGGCTACGCGAAAGCCAAGACTACCAACGTGGTATGCTCGACACGGCCACCGTGCGACAAAACTTCATCATCGACCCCTCACTCCGAGCCATATGGAAGCTCAGCAAAACTGCAAGTCTTGAGTTGAACTACGGCTTCACGACCAAACTGCCCGACATCCTGCAGACCATCGGTTACCGCGACCTCACCGACCCGTTGTTCATCACCGAAGGCAATCCCGGACTGCAGAACACCCATATCAATGATGCAAAACTGACCTATAACATGGTGCTCGCCCATAGTCAGACCTCGTTCAGCGCCACCATCGGTTATACCCACTGCGACCGCGAGACCACCACCGCCCTTAGCTATGACCCCACGACCGCCGTCTATGTAAGCCGGCCTGAAAACATCAGGGGCAGCAAGTCGTGGAACTTCCGACTGAACCTCGATCAAGGCCTCGGTGACAAATTCCGTCTGCAAAGTGACTTTGGCATAAATACCAATCAGCGCCATGGCTTCCTTACCCTACTGCCCACACAGTCCGAGCACA
>CAMZHP010000298.1 GCA_947306845.1 uncultured Prevotellaceae bacterium | reverse complement strand
TGGAAGAGGAGGCCATGCTGCGGACGCAGCGGAAGCCGATGTAGGAGCGTGGCTGATTTTGATATTCCCATGAGCGCCATGCTGAGCGGATGTATGACTCTGGGTCTTTCCACGAACCGCCACGGACACTCTTTTTCTTCAGCCGGTAGGGATCTTCCTTGGCGGCCTTGTATTCCAGCTGCGGGTTGAGGTCGTTCATCGCGTCGACACCCGCCTCGGTGTAGATGGTGCTGGTCCATTCCGCCACATTGCCGGCCATATCAAAGAGTCCGTTGGTGTTGCTGGAGTAGATGCCCACCTTGCTGGTGATGAGGTTGCCGTCTTTGGTATAGTTGCCCTTGTCGGGCTTGAAGTTGGCATAGAAGCATCCGTCGCCGTTCTTCACATCCTCGTTATCCCACGGGAACTCCGTGCCTTCCTTTCCGCGTGCTGCATACTCCCATTCGGCCTCGGTGGGCAACCGGTAGCGCTGCACATAGCGGGCCTCGGGTCCGAGTCCTTTAAGCAGATAGTCGGTGCGCCATGCACAGAAGGCGTTGGCTTGCTCCCAGGTGACGCCCACCACGGGGTAGTCGTTATAAGTGGGGTTGCTGAAGTAGTTGCGCAGGTACATCTCGTTGTCGGAGTTGCGGAAGTCGTTGACCCAGCATGTGGTGTCGGGATAGATGTTGACGATGTAGGTGTTGAGGAAGTCCCACGGTCCTGAGAGGGGCCGGTTGATGGTTTCCCTGACGATGCGCCCCTCGTCGTCGATATAGGCGGTGTCTTTGGAGATCATCACCACCTCGTTGGGGTCGACCACGACATCGGTGTTGAGGTTGCGCTCTTCGGGATTGATGCGGTTTCTCCTCAGTGCTGCCGTGGTGTAGTCGTAGATCTCATAGCGATAGTTGAGCTGGCTGGCATCGAGCGACTTCTCACCAGTGACGGGATTGGTGACGTAGAGGCTCTCGATGGCCCGCTGTTCATCCTCGTTGGGCTTGCGTGGCAGCGACTTTTTCCAATCGAGGTGTGGGGTGATGGGGTCACCGTTCTTGTCCTCGGTGATCTTGTAGGTCTCGTCGCCACCATAGGCCGGGTCGGCGAGGCGCTCACGGAGGATGGAGTCGCGCACCCAGAAGACAAACTGCTTGTACTTGGAGTTGGTCACCTCGGTCTCATCCATCCAGAATCCGTCGACGGAGATTTCCTTGACAGGCGTCTGCTTGCCCCACAGGGTGTCCTGCTGGTCGATGCCCATCTTGAGAAATCCTCTTTTGATCATGGTCATGCCAAAAGGTGCAGGCTCCTTGAAGCTCCTGCCTCCGCCCACGCCGGTTACCTCACCTCCTCTGCCCGATGAGGTGGTGGCTTTGCCGCCCATGCATCCTGTGAGCGCCACTAGGGTGACGGCACATAGGGCGGCAACGATATTTCTCATTCTCATATTCACTGATTACCTATTTTTCAAGTTTTGCCTTTGCTCACATTTTATAATATGCGCACGCTTTTGTGCTTGTTTCTTCCTTTCTTCGACAGGTTGAGGTCGGTCTGATAGTTGATGAACAGCTCATGGCTGCCGTTTCCGATGCTGATGCCTGTGGTGTAGAACTCATAGCTGTATCCCACATGTATGCCGTGGATGTTAGCTCCGATCATCGCGGTGACAGAGTTGGTGGGACTGTATCCCACTCCTGCATAGAAATGCTTGTTGTCATGATGATAGGCGAGCTGTGCTGTGATGTCGCCACGGTATCCCACTCCGTCGGTTCTCACGAGGAAAGTGGGATGTATAGTTATAAACGGACTTCTCAGCCGAATATTGTATCCACCTGTCAAATAATAGGTTCGGTCCACCTTCAGCTCGTTGGTCTCCCCAAGCGAGATGGTGGGTGCGGTGAGATGCTGGGCAGAGAGCCCCACATACCAAGCCTTGTGGGTGAAATAGAGCCCGGCGCCGAGGTCGAGTGTCTGCCCCTTCACCTGCGAGGTGCTGTAGACGGGGTCGCCCGTGTCGATCACGTCAAGGTCGCTGCCATCGAGGTTTTCCATGAGCAGACCGGCTTGGATACCTGTGCTGAGAGTGCCTCCGAAGAGTTTGAACTTGATAGCGTACTGTCCCGAGAGGCGCTGATGGGTGAAGAGACCGAGCTGGTCGTTGACAAGCTGGAGACCGACGCCATGATAGGAACTGCCGAGGAGAAACGGTATGTCGCCGCTGATATACATGGTCTTGGGATTGTTCTCAAAACCGACGAAATTCATGGCGTATGCGGCGGCGACGTTGAGTTTCGACTCCTTTCCCACCGATCCGGGGTTGAAATACGGTTCCATGACCCAGTAATGGGCGAAAGGCACATCATACTGGGCTTGGGCGATGGCCGGGGCAACGGCCAACACCACGGCAAAGAGGATTTTTCGTATTAACACGTCTTTATAACGTGATAATAGCGGAATTATTATTTGAGTCAGGGAGTTTTTGAATTGTTTAGACAAGCAAAAGACCCTATAAGGAGGCATGGTGAACGATGAACATACTTTTTCGCTCTGCTCTTCGTGATAATTGCGAAAAATGTGTTACCTTTGTGCTTGGGATGAGACTCATCCATGATCATCAACCTACAACCCATCACTATGATACCACGATTGCTTCAATTCCTTGATGCCTCGCCTGTCAATTTTTTTGCGGTGAGGAACATTGCCTCGCTGTTGCAGGAGGCAGGCTTTTCCCGTTTCGACCCCACCACGCCGCTCGGTCAGCTGAAGGCAGGTGACCGATTCTATGTGACCAAGAACGACTCCTCGATATTTGCCTTCCAGATAGGGAGGCAGCCACTGGCCGACGCCGGTTTCCGCATGATTTGCGCCCACAGCGACTCCCCAACCTTCCGCATCAAGCCCAATGCTGAGATGTTGTGCGAGGGAGGCATCGTGAAGCTCAATACCGAGGTCTATGGCGGACCTATCATGTCGACATGGTTTGACCGTCCACTGACGCTTGCCGGCAGGGTCATCCTCCGTGGCGACAATGCGTTTGCACCGCGCACCATGCTGCTTCACATCAAGCGGCCGCTCATGCAGATCAGCAATCTGGCCATCCATTTCAACCGCCAGGTGAACGACGGAGTGAAACTGAGCAAACAGAAAGACATGCTCCCCATTCTCGGCATCATCAGTTCACAACTGGAGTGTGGCAATATGCTCATCAACCTCATCTGCGAGGAGTTGAGCAAGGAGAGCCTCGTGGAGGCCAAGGACATTCTGGACTTCGACCTTTACCTGGCCGATGCCACCCCTGCCTGCACTTTTGGTTGCCACGACGAGTTCCTCTCATCCGGCCGGCTCGACGACCTCTCCATGTGTTTCGCTGGTCTGGAAGCCATGATAGCGTCACAAGGTACCGAGGTGACCAAGGTGCTTGCTATTTTCGACAATGAGGAGACGGGCTCGCAGACCAAGCAGGGAGCGGGAAGTCCTTTCCTCGCTTCCATGCTCAGGCGCATCGCTCAGGTGCAGAGTGGCACGGAGGAAGCTTTCTATCAGGCTGTGGAGAGGGCCTTCATGGTGTCGGCGGACAATGCCCACGCATGGCATCCCAACTACAGCGAGAAGTATGACCCCACCAACCATCCCATCCTGGGTGGTGGCCCTGTCGTCAAATTCAATGCTGCCCAAAAATATGCCAGCGATGCGGTGTCGGCATCTGTGTTCATGGAGATCTGCCGCAAGGCGGGCGTGCCCTGTCAGCGGTTTGTCAATCACAGCGATGTGGCGGGTGGCAGCACACTGGGCAATATCCTGGCCTCCTCCATCCCAGTGAGAGGCGTCGACATGGGAAATGCCATCCTTGCCATGCATAGTTGTCGTGAGACAGGCAGCACCGCCGACCATCTCTACTGTGTGAAAGCATTTACACAGTTCTACGACAACGACTGACTTTTTGATACACCCTGTATGTGAAAATGATGTTTCAACCCCCTGAGATACAATGAAACGAATAGAAGTTGTAGCCGCCATCATCCGGAGAGAGGGTGAGGTTTTCGCCACCCAAAGGGGATATGGCGATTGGAAAGACTGGTGGGAGTTTCCTGGCGGTAAGA
>CAMZHP010000297.1 GCA_947306845.1 uncultured Prevotellaceae bacterium | reverse complement strand
CCCATGTCGTGCAAATCTGACCGCTGTGGTTGCCCACATATTCACCATCAACCCATCTGGAGAATCTACCCCAAAAATAGCCGGGGAGCCATTCTCCATAAAGAGTGTCCCGGCTTTCATTTTTGACAATGAACAACGGTCCAGGAAACTCGTTATTCTCACCAGTGGAACTACGTATGTATTTCATCTTAACCAATGGAGAAGGATGAGAATACATGGTGATGGTGAATCGACCAGAGTTGATGGAGTCTTTGCTTTTCCAATCAAACAAGTCTTTTAGCTCTCTGCTAAAATGAGCTATTGTTTCCACCTTGTATTCTTCACCTGTCAGTGTGAAAATTCTCTCTAAGGAATCCCTGCCAGATAGGGCACTGAAAAAGACGGCAGTCAGTCGATATTCGCCAAGTTGCTCCAAATGATATTCTTTTTTCGTCTGTTTGACAGTGTCATCAAGCAAAATGGTGCTCTTTCCGTCAGGAAGAAGCATTCTCAAAGTCCCATGTGAAGTTGATGGAATGTTCTCGACAGAATAATCAACCAGCATGTCACACTGCCCTTTCACGGGTATGACATTTGATAAAATCAATATGAATATGGCAAATATCTGTTTCATTGATCCGATTTATCTGTCTGGTGACAAAGATACGACATTTTCATGAAATCTGCCGTAACAATCCATAAGTACTGATAAAATTATCAGTATTATGTCATTTTGCGGCTTCATGATTATGCTGTACTTTTGTTGCCGAAATGGAGAAACTGAAGATGGAAACCAAGCAGGGTACGCTGCACGAAACTTGCTCCGATACTGAGCAGGAAGATATATAATACGATGCCGTCCTAATCCTGACAAATCACAAAACCAAGGTGCAAGATAACACATTTATTGCCAAGCATTCACTTGAAGAAACAATCAGGGAGGCTTGCATTGAAATAATGTGGTCATCCTCCGTCGGTTTTCCATATTGTTCTATGTCACACTCGCCTTTCAATCTTTTATGGTAATCCTTCCCTGAGGTCTTCTATAGGTTTCGCCTAGCGAACCGCCGAGGGTCTTGCTCATATAGTTGATGACCACATCGCGTACCATAAGGGTTGTTGCCCGCATCACGGGGCAGTCCTTTAGCATGTTGTGGAAGCCGCCTCCTTTATAGTATGATGAAATGGCTACGGCGTATGTGCGCTGAGGGTCAACCGGCTTATAACCATTGGAAGACTTGTCCCAAACCTCTACGTCAGTCACTGTATGAGTGGCGGTATGCACCGTAAAGCGTATGCCTGACACCTGCGGGAAGTGCCAGTCGTTCTCGGGCGTCTGATGCGTGCATTTCATCAACATCTCGATTAAAAGTTGGCCAGTGACACTGATGACACTCATACTGTTCTCGTAGGGAAGCATGGCCACGATGTCGCCATAGGTAATCTGGCCTGCCGCGATGTTCTTCACAAAACTGTTGCCGGTATGCAGACCGATATCGGCATCCATCTCTTTGCGGAAGGCATCCGTTACAAGGTCGCCAGCGTTGGTCTCCTCGTGCTCTGCCAGCGACACCCCTTTGGCATCGGTAATGGTCAGCTCGTAGTCCGATGTGCAAACCACTTTTTCAGATATTGCCTGTGCCTCACGCTTCACGCTATCGACAACAGCCGCCACCCGCGGACTGTTGTATGCTATGTCCTCGATGGCGATGAGACTGGTGCTGATGGTGCCGTCGGCTGCGATGAGCATCTTGCCCATATGTTTCATATGGTCTCCTGCTTGGGTGACTATGACGGCTTTCCCGTCAGCGTTTTGCACCAAGTCCATCTCCACGCTTGTGTGGCTGTGAGAGTCTATCACTGCGTCGATGCCTCGTGTTGCAGCAATCAGCTTGTGGGAGCTGACGCCCAGGGCCTCCTTCTCGCCGATGTGTGAGAGCAACACCACGCAGTCGGCCCGCTCATCGTTGCGCGCCTTGTCCACGGCCTGTTGCACGATTTCATACAGGTCATCGGGATGAAGGTCGTAGAGCAGCTGGCCGTTCTCACCGTAGAAAGCGTGTTGCTGTAGTTCCATGGTTTCTGGAGCCAGTGCTCCAACGAAAGCCACGCGCTTGTTGCCATATTGTCTGACGACGTAGGGGGCAAATACCGGTCTGTCGGCTCCGTAGTCATAGAAGTTTGCACAGGTCACGGGAACGCCCAGTTGTCCAAGCAGCCTTTTCATGTTATCACCACCATAGTCGAACTCATGGTTGCCGATGGTGATCACATCGTAGCCTACGCTGCGCATAATATCGATGATATAGCTGCCCTTGGATATGGCTCCCAAAGATCCTCCCACCATGAAATCGCCCAGACTGACGGTGACCACATGGGCAGTGTCGGCGTGCTGCATGGCATCGCGCAGACCAGCAAACAGGCTGTATCCTCCAACCTCGCAATGTGTATCGCCTTCAAAGAGTATCGCGATGCTCTTTTGAGTCGCAGATGGTGACTGACCGTCGTCACTTGTTGAACACGATGCAAGCGTCAGTCCTGAAATCGCTATAAATAATATGGTCAATAATACATGCTTCATATTCCATTTTATTTTTCATCATAGTAAAAAAGGCTAGCCGATGATTTTCCTGAAGAGGAACATCTCATCGTCCTCGCTCCAGTTGCCTTCCACCTCTTCGGGAATGGCTGGGCCGTGGAAATGTTTGTGCCAAAACTCCACGATATGAAATCCGCAGCGGTTGACATAGAAATGGATGTTCCGCTTTTCGAAATAGGGCGTGATGGTCTCCCATACATGTATTTCGGGATGCATCCGCTCGACGGCTTTCCATGCCGCCTGACCGATGCCCTTGCTGTGAACGTCGGGCTTCACGAAGAGCAGTTCCAACTCTCCTTTTCGGATTTCCTTGTCAATGCTCAGGACAACGCCTCCGACTTTCTCACCATTCATGACAATCCGGTAGGTCTCGGCATTCTCACCGTCAATCGACCGCTCGATGGTGCCACGGGAGATGACCTCTTCGCCCTCCTCGCAACGCTCGTCGCGCATCCCAGATTGACTTATAGTCGAATTCCTGCGCGACTCGGCATAGTCCAAGTGAGCTTGGCTCTGCTCTCGCTGCTTTGTCATTTCCTCCTGCGCACCATACTTGAACGCACGTTGATTGTCCAATATGAACTGTTCACGGTCATCTTCCTGCATGGGGATGAGAGAGACCTTGACTTCTTTCACGTTGTTTTTCCATTCCTCCTTTGTCAGGTTGCTTACATGGCCTTTCCGTGTCTCATGCATCAACGGCACGTCCACGTTGTCGGTGGTCCACTGATAGATGAAGCCGCATTTCTCCTGAACCCTCTTCGAGCGTTCGTTGCCGTCGTAATAGCCGCACCACACTTTCCTCATCCCGCAATCCTCAAAGGCATGGCGTATCAACTCCTTTGCCGCCTCTGTCATGAGTCCCTGACCCCAAAAAGGAACGCCCAGCCAATAGCCAAGCTCGCACTCATCGTCACGGTCGGTCATGTCGGTTGCATCTTCTGTCTTCAGGCCTATGCAGCCGATGGGACTTCCTGTTTCCTTCAACACGACGGCATACGTCTCCGGGGCGGAGAACACGGTGCGGATGACTTCAAGGCTCTCCTCAACGTTTTTGTGGGGCGGCCATCCGGCAATGGGGCCGATGGCAGGGTCCTTGGCGTAGAGAAACAGGGATTCTGCATCACTCTCACGCCATGGTCTCATTATCAGTCGATGTGTGTATAATGTCATTGTATGCTATTTTTCATCTGATAATCTTCGCCTTTTGCAAGTCCATCATATCGTCCCAGAACATATCAGAGTCTGCTTCCGTAAAGCCTCCTTTGGCCATTGCGCCAAGGATCACCTTCAACAATTCGTTGTCGGAAAGATGCAGGTCTTCTGCCATGTCTATAGGACTGGCCACAATGTCACCAAGGGAACCGACATGCACATTGGTCACGCTTATGACTTCACCTCTCTTGTAAACCTTGATTCGGATGTTGGAACCATATTCCGGCTTTACGTCCTTCAGCTGCTGGAATAATCCATTGTCCTGAAAGTCATTTGGGCTGACGGATTGTATGAGTTGCCTTAGTGTCAT
>CAMZHP010000296.1 GCA_947306845.1 uncultured Prevotellaceae bacterium | reverse complement strand
CCTGAACTGGGCGCCCCTTGTCAAAGGCTGGGACACCCCGACCGGCGAGACGCTTGCCGACCATCTCATCACCCTCGTCGCCAATATCTTCGGCGAAGAAGCAGGATTCAAGGGAGAACGGTTGCCATGCGGTCATCTCATTCCAGAAGGGACATTCCCCTTGGAGCGCTACAATGGTTGTCCGTTTTGCGGTACTCCGTTCCACACCGCCAATTATGTCTATCAAGGTCAAGGCAGCAAACTAAAAGAGCTTCGCTTGTTCACTGACGAGGACATGCGCCAGACACTTTTATCGCTGTTGGAGTCCACCACCCCATTGGATGGCACCCAGAAAGACTCACTGTCCAAACTATTGTCGGTTTATGACGCCCCCAAGGATGCCGCTATCAGCATGAAGGAAACCACGATGCTCGTCGTCAAGAGCCTGGTCAACAAAGACAAAGACGAGGAAGCCGGGATGCTGCTGAAAACCCCTGTCGATGTGCTCAGATACCTATGGTATGAGAAGACCGGCTATGTGCAAATCATCGAACCCAAGACCCTCATCGCACACGCCGGTAAACTCAACCGCCATCTATGGGCCCCTGCCGACCAAAGCGTGGAAGCCGCCGCTTGGATGAAAGAGAACCTGAAGTTGAAATATGACCGCAGGGCCTGTCTCCGTGTAGCCCAATGGTTGAATGCCACGTCGATGACCGCCCATCAGGCCGCTGAGAGCATGAATCCCAAACGCGGCATGTGGGTACGCATGATCCGTGCCCTCCGACTTGGAGAATATGCCCGCAGAAAAGGGTTTGAGCATCTTGCCGAGATTCTGGATGTTTTCTACAAACAAGACTATTCGACATGGCAAGGCCGTGTGGACAAGGCCAGGGCGGAGAATGATGCCGACAGCATGCTCCAACTGCTCCAGGAACGGCCAGGACTGTTTGCCCGTTGTCTGTTTGCCACCATGCTCCGTTTCGGATCCGAGAAGACACTGTCCGCATTTGAGAAGGTGGCAGACAAGTTGCCAGCCCGGCTACTGTTGTCGCTGGGCAATGCCGCCGAAAACTATTTCGACCCCGACCAGACCCGTCTTGCCCGTCCTATCATAGGAGGCACACACCAAATTGAAAGCCACAGGCTGTTGAAGCTCTACAATGAAGAGGAGAGACAGGCGATGGTGTCGGCCATCATGGACATCTACCAGGAATCCATGAAAAGACGTTTCGCCGCTGTCCCGACCTCGCATCAGACGATGTATATCGACCCCTCATTATTCCAAATACCCGTCAGCGTAGGTGACCGCAGCACAACCGTCCAAGATACCTCCTGCGCTCTGATGGGCACCCGTTTCAGCGTGGAAGGCGATGCCGTCCGTCTGTTCCTGCAATGGGGAAAGGGTCTGCATGCCCAGCATCTCGACATGGACCTCAGTTGCCGTATCATCTATCCCAAGCGCAATGAGGATTGCGCCTATTATCATCTTACCAGTGTGGGAGCCAAGCACTCCGGTGATATCCAGTCCATCCCGGAAATGACAGGCACGGCCGAGTATATCGAACTGACATTGCCGGAACTGGAGGCTGCCGGTGCCCAGTACGCCGTCTTCACCTGCAACGCCTATTCCACGGGCGCCCTCTCCCCCAACCTTGTCGTAGGATGGATGAATTCAGCCTACCCGATGAAAGTATCAGAAACAGACGGTGTGGCGTATGACCCTTCCTGCGTGCAACATTCCGTGCGCATCAGCGAAGGCAATCTCTCAAAAGGTCTTGTTTTCGGTGTGCTTGATGTGGCCAAGCGCGAGATTATCTGGTTGGAAATGCCATACTCGGCCCAGACGATGCGTAGCTTGAGCACCACTTCCGTCAAGGCTTTGCTCAAGCGCCTTGAGGAGAAGCTATCCATTGGAGACTTGCTGAAGATGAAAGCAGAAGCCCAGTCACTGACACTGATCTCCACAGCCGGGGAAGCAGACGAGAGCTACACCTATGAATGGGCGCTCAATCCTGCTGAAGTGAGCCGGCTGCTTGCCTCTGAGATCCATTGATTTTCATTCGAGGATTCTCATCAAAGAAGAGAATCAAACTATGTTGTGCCCCGACGGAGTGTGATGACATTGATTTCCGGCCATGCACCCAGACGGAAAGGCACCGTACCGCTGATGCCCAAAGAGACATACAGAAACCTTGATCCACGTTGATAGATACCGCCCCATTCACGGTACATCAACCGCGCTGGAGACCATTTGCCGAAACGCATCTGCGCGCCATGGGTGTGGCCAGAAAGCGTGAGGGGAATGTCGCTGTCCATCAAGTCGGGCATGTTCCAATGGGCAGGGTTATGGGTCAGCAATATACGGAAGGAATGGTCGGGCACCCCTTTCGCCGCATCCGCCAGATTTCCGTAGGTGAGTTCGGAATTGTAGCAGACATGCCCCACCCCGATGACGAAGATGGAATCACCCGCCCGGTGAATTGACACCGACTCATCGAGAAGCGTATGCCACCCCATCTGCCGCTCAATCTCGAGCAGATGGTCGAAATGCTTGTAATCAACGTAATCATGATTGCCGAGGATGGCCAGCACACCATCGGGTGCCTGCAAGCAGGAAAGCGTATCGATGTAGGGTTCCGCCTCGCTGACCTCATGATTGACCAGATCGCCCGTAAACACGATCAAATCCGGGTTCTGTGCATTGGCCCTCTCAACTACTTGTTGCACCAACTCAGGATGCGAAGCCAATGTACCCACATGCAAATCAGATATTTGAAGGATGCGGTAACCGTCAAAAGCCGGCGGCAACTCAGGCGACAGGATGCTCACCTCCCTGACTTTCAGTTTTCTCCATCCCCAGATCAACCCATAGGCGAAAGCGGCAATGGCCAGGAAGCAACAGCCCAATGCGATTTTCCATCCCATAAGAGGAGCCAGCACGATGAAGATCAACTTCGGCAAGATGACAAAGACGAGCGTGAAGAAAAAGAAGCGCAATGACCTGACATGGCCGAAAGGCCAAGTATGCATCACCCACAAAGACAATGCCACCCACAGCGTTGTGACAGCATAAGCCATCTTCCACCCCATCGGCAAATCAGGGGCGTAATACTTCCATATCACCACTTCGGGCACAATAGCCGCCAGGGTGAAGGCCAGCATGAGATAAAAGAAAGAGCCTCTCAAAATCAGCAACAGCTATAGGTGGTCATGATCATTCACGAATACTTCCCAAAAAGGGCGAGCCATACAGACCCGCCCTATTTTGTTCAACATGTCCTCCGGGATTATTCGACATCCCAGATACCCATTTTGTTGCTACGTCCATCAGCATCAGTGCCCTCATCGTTTGCAGGGTCGATGTCCTGATGATAATTACCATCACCGTCGCTAACGATTTCCATGAAACCATCACCGAGGATGGATCTTACGGTAATAAATGGTGGCAAATATATCTTTTTCATTTCCTTCGTTTTAATTAGGTTATTATTTTACAACGACCTTCTTGCCATTGATGATATAAACACCCTTGAGGGCTTTGCTCACCTTCTGACCATTGAGGTTATAAATACTCTCGGAAGTTTGGTTCTCGCTCGTCTCAACCAGTTGGATACCGTCGATGACGAAACCATTGATGCTGGTTTCCACCTCATCAGAAGAAGAACCGACCTTCTTCATATAAGCACGGTAGGCTTTGAGTCCGTTGCCGCCCTTGGCTTTCTCGAAATCGATATTGCCGGCCACGTAGTCGCCTGCCACGATTGGAGAATTGCTGTTGGTGAACTGGCTGTAGGTTCCGACGAAACTGTATTCCTCGCCTGCGGCAGTCAGGTCATTGGGTTCAGCGACGGTCTTGTTCTCAAAGACAGGCAGGGTCTGGTCAGCATCGACGAACACGGCATACGGTGTGTTGGGTGACAACTCCTCGACCTCAGAGAAGAGCAGGCGAACCTTGCCATTCACGTTCTCGGTGCCATTGAACTTGAGCACCTGAGCCACGCGGAGCTCATCTTTCGTCGTAGCGAAGGGCAGGACGATGGTGTTGAGACCTTTGAGGAGTTTACGGTCACTGGTCAGCTTGGCATAAGCGCCGGCAGCAGGAGCCTGGGTGTCGGTGTCGGAGAGTTTGGCCTCTTTCGGAGCCACCTCGAAGAGTTCGACATATCCAATACCCATCCAGTTGCAAGTGTTT
>CAMZHP010000295.1 GCA_947306845.1 uncultured Prevotellaceae bacterium | reverse complement strand
AAAGACGTGGGTGCAAAATTACTGCTTATTCTGCTAATTTCCAAATATTTGCCTTCTTTTTCGCTCGAAACTGCGAAAAAACTGCTATCTTTGCAAAAAACATCAAGACTATGAAGATATTCAGCCATCATCTATTCACCATGCTGTTGCTTTCTGCAGCCATCTTTCTGATGCCAAGTTCGGCAGACGCCCAAAACAGGACGGGGAAAAAGCGTGCCAAGACCACCGTCCGCAAGACTGTCGGAACCGCTCTCCGTGCCCCCTCCTCCCCCACCTCCCTTGACGTGAAAGAGCGCACCATCAAGGACCTGCTGTATTTCCCGTTTGGTTGCCTGCCCCATGAAGTCAACACTCCGGAAGAGGCCCGGGAACAACTCACAGAAGTCTTCGGCTCCTGTGAGAAGATCAACGGCTACGAGGGTCTGCACATCAACGGCGCTTACGACTTCACCTACCGAGGCATGCCTATCGGTCTCTGCTATGCCGACAGATATAACGACAACCGACAATGGTATCTCTTCTATTTCGACTCCAAGGCTGAAGCCGACCGCTTCTACGCCATCATCGTCAATGATATCAAGGGTGCGGGCATCCCGCTCACAAAGGACAAGATCTATGGCGGCATGTCCAACCGCACCCGTCCTGTCTCCATCTTCAAATGGGTGTCCGTGGCACCTCCCGAGATGGTGAAGGAGGCCGACGAGAGCAATATCCACCACGCCGATGTCGTAGGAATGTATGTAGTGGAGCTAGGAGTCTATAAGAGGAAAGCACGATAAAGGCTTTCCTTTTCATGACACCTTATTCCCTGATGTAATGGGTCTCCACAAGCTGTTCCTGTATTTTGGGGGATCCGAACCGTTCCATCCCGAGGCGGATGGACTTGATCATGAAAGCCATGTTCAGGGCAAGCTGCCGCATCGTCTGCATGCCCTCCTCGTCGCGAACCACCTCGCCCGGATCAGTGCCATGGGCTATGCTCCAGTACTGTGACGGTACTACGGGCATGTTGGTCTTAAGAAAATACTTGTTCAGCACATCCATCGTAGTAGTAGCTCCGCCTCGGCGAGCGATGCTCACAGAGGCTCCCACCTTCATGCTCCAGTCGGTGTGGAGGTTCGAATAGAACAGCCGGTCGAGCAACGACAGCAAGGTCCCATTGGGGGATGCGAAATATACCGGGGAACCGACAAGCAGGCCGTCGGCCCGCAGCATTTTCTCCGAAATTTCGTTGACAATGTCACCGAAAGCGCAAACTCCCATCTCCCAACACTTATTACAGGCGATGCAGCCATGAACAGGCCGATGTCCCACATGTATCCACTCCGTCTCCATTCCTTGCTGCTGCAGAATGCGCTCAGCCTCATGGAGAGCTGTTGCGGTGTTGCCGTCTGCCTTCGGACTACCGTTGAGTATGATGACTTTGCATTCCATTTCTTTATTGTTTTAGGTACATTCTTAAATTGGGCCATACCACCGCCTCATATCTCCTTTGTCGCCTTCCTGAGCCACTCCAGTTCCTCGCCGTCGAGATAGGGTGAGAGACGGTCAGCGACCGTCTGGTGGTAGGCGTTGAGCCATGCGCGCTCCTCATCGGAGAGCAATTCGGTGATGATGGGGGTGGTGTCGATGGGACACAACGTGAGCGGCTCAAACTGCAGGAAGGAACCAAATGCCGTTGTGCGGTAGGGTGTGATGAGCAGGGTGTTCTCTATTCTCACGCCAAACTCCCCCTCTATGTAAATACCCGGTTCGTCGGTGACGGTCATCCCGGCATGCAACGGAGCTGGTTTCCACTCCATGCGGATCTGATGCGGGCCCTCATGCACATTGAGGTAACTCCCCACACCATGGCCTGTGCCATGAAGGAAGTTGAGCCCCTCCTCCCACAGCGGACTGCGCGCGATGGCATCGAGTTGTGAACCGCAGGCCCCGTCGGGGAATTTCAGCATCTGAAGGCGGATATGCCCCTTGAGCACAAGGGTATAGACCCTCCGCTGGCGGTCGCTCAATGGTCCCAAGGCGATGGTGCGCGTGATATCTGTGGTGCCATCGACATACTGCGCTCCCGAGTCGAGCAGAAGCAATCCCTCCGGCTGCAAAGGAATATCCGATTCTTCAGTCGCCTCATAGTGCACGATGGCACCATGGGCGCCATAACCGGCGATGGTATCGAACGACAGTCCGCGGTATCCTTTCTGCTCCGCCCGCAGGGCCGTCAGTTTGCGGTCGATGGAGACCTCACTCTCCCCTCCCCGTTTGATGGCCTTTTCCAACCAGCACAGGAATTTCACCATGGCCACGCCGTCACGCTCCATGGCATTTCTGTAGCCAGAGATTTCCACCTCGTTCTTCACCGACTTCATGGCCGGGATGGGCGAAGGTGCTGTCACCACCTCACATCCGGCAGCGCCAAAGAGACGATGGTTGACCACCATGGGATCGAGCAAGATACACTCCTTGCTCAATGAGGCAAGCACGCTGCTCACCTGTTCATAACCGTCGGTGACGACACCCGCCTCACGCAAGTGGTCAGTCACCTCCGGAGTGATTTTTTCGGGGTCAGTAAAGAGTACGGCTTTCTCCTGTGTGACAAGCAGATAAGCCACAAAGACCGGGTTGCAGTGCACGTCTGTACCACGGAGGTTCAAAGTCCAAGCGATATCGTCCAGCGCCGTGACAAGGATGGAGTCGGCATAAAGGGCGCGGATGGCCTCGCGCACCCTCTCCAATTTTGATGAGACGGTCTCGCCGGCATACGTTACCGGATGCACCACGATGGGATGCTGTGGAATAGCCGGGCGGTCTGTCCAGATTTCCTCCAAAGGATCGTAGTCGGTCACCAAGGAAAAATCTCCCAGCGGGCGGAGTTCCTGCGACAGGTCTTCTACTGATGCCGCAGCCCACACCATACCATCGAGCCCCATGCAGTGAGAGCCACTGCCGAGAACATCGGCGAGCCACTGTGCCACGGTGGGGGTACCGGCTATGCGCTCACGCATGAGCACAAACGGGGTGTCGCGCAACTGTTCCTCAGCAGCGATGAAATAGCGGGAGTCGGTCCACAACGCCGCCTTTTCCACAGTCACCACGGCAGTGCCCGCCGAACCATCGAAACCTGAGATCCACTCGCGTCCTTTCCAATGGTCGGGCACATACTCGCCATTGTGGGGGTCTGTACTGGGGAAGATGAAGGCATCGATGCCTTTTTGGCGCATCCATTGGCGCAGTGCCGCCACACGGCCGTTCACATCGTTTCTCATGATATGGATTCTATGCTGGGTATGTAACTCTTCTGTATCGCCACGGCGATGGCCGTCGCCACCTCCATGTCGCTGAGGCCTACTCCCTTTCCGAAGTCATAGAGCAGGTCCACTTCCTCTTTGGTGATGATTTTGTCGGACATGACCACTTGAATCATGTAGTCGAGCATATCCTCCCTCATGCCCGGATTGATGCGCAGCATGTTTTCCACCGAGTCATTGAAGATCTTCACCACATCACCGTCGAGCACATGGTCAATGTATTCCCTCGGGAATATCTTTAGGTCAGAGAGCGATTCCACGATGCGGTCATACTCCTCCTTGTTGAGTGCCCCATCGACATTCGCCACAATGATGCCTGCCGAGACGATGAACAATGCGGTATACTCATCGAGTTCGCTGTCACCCACTTTCAGGAGAATGGAAATCAGTTCATCCATCCCCTCATTGAGTGCCTTCTGCGTCTTGCAGGTGGCAAAGAGGTTGAGTGCCTGCACGCGGATGGGGTTGACAGGATGCGTCGACCGGCTGAAACCCTTGTCCTTGAGGAAATACTCCAGGCGGCGACTGTTGTCGGCGATGAGCGCGTCGATGCTCACGTTCATCTTGCCCAGGTCGAGGCCGGAAGCGAGTTTGAAGAACGCCGTCACGCACACACCGAGATTGTTGGTCGCCATCAGACCATAGCGGTCTGCCACCAGTTCTGCCAACTGATTATGGAGTCTGATTTTATATTGCAAGGAAACAGGAATGGCCGTCTCGGGCGGGAAGACGAACTGTATGAGGCGTGTCAACCGTGTGTCCTTGTTGATGAGATGGCCCAGTTCGTGACCGATGACGAAGCGCAGCTCATCCTCACTCATCAGCGAGAAGAGGGCGGAGTTCACATTCACGATATTGGGCTCTCCCTCATCCTC
>CAMZHP010000294.1 GCA_947306845.1 uncultured Prevotellaceae bacterium | reverse complement strand
ACTTCCCTCCTTAAAAGCAAAGAAACGCACTCCCGCATACTGCACTGCTTGAGGATGGGGATTGATAGCCATGCCCAGAGCGATGCTGAGGAGCTCATCTTCCATGTTGACACCTGTGGACAACGGGGTTAGGGTGGAGGTGATATAGTCGCCTCCCAAACGCGGGCTGGTTTCTATCACAAAGATACCACGTTGGTTGATTTTCAATTCAGTGTGCGAGGGACAGTTTTCAAAACGAAGTGCATGTCCTATGTTGGATATGATTTCGCAGATTTTCTGCTTGTTCTCCTCTGAGATGTCAGCGGGCTGGATATGGCCTAACTCCACATTGTATGGAAATTCTGTGGTCTTCTTCTCAGTAAACTGGATGACCTCATGCTTCCCATCATGATGAAGGCCTTCAATACTGTATTCTTTTCCTTCAATGAACTCCTCTACAAGCACGGTGTCCAAATGAGAGTAGGGGAGGGCTTCTGCGATGGCATCAGCCAGCTCCTCACGGTTGCGGCAGAGTTTTACTCCCCGGCTGCCAGAGTTGTCGCGAGGCTTGACTATCACGGGGTATTCAAAATCTTGCACCTCATCAGCAGAATGAACCAGACGCCCTTTGGCACAAGGTATGCCGCCTTCCATGAACCGCTGCTTCATCTGAAACTTATCCGTGCTCCATTGCGCGGTATCCACAGAAAAGAAAGAGAATCCATATTTCTTTGCTACCCGGGCCATCATCACCAAAGGTTTGTCGGTGGCAGCAGTAACGATAGCATCGATATCATACTTCTCAATCACGGCACAGGTGCCTTCATAGTCTTGCCCACCTACTACCTCATAGGCGTCTACCTCATCTCGGCAGGCTGCGTCTTCCAATGGGTCAATGCCCACAGTGAAGAGCCCCATCTGTTTGGCTCTGCGGATGAGGGATTGCTGCAATGTGCCTACACCAAATACCAAGATAGATTTTTTCATTGATGCGTCTATTGTAACTATTCAAGTGCTTTTACACGAATTACCACGAATTTGTCATTAATTTTCTAAAAGGCGAAAAGAATATCAAACCAAATATTGAGTATTATCTTTTCGAAGTATGTAATCAAAAATTTGTGAACAATTATATGGTAATTATATGTTAAATAACACTACTGATTAGTCGCTGTTTATTAGGGGATTATTCATGCGCTTTATGTTCATGAACCCTATTGAATCTCTTTTACCGCCTTTTTGACAGTTTCGCAGATGAAGTCTATCTGCTCGTCGGTCAGGGCTGCATACATGGGAAGGGTAATCTCGTTGTCGGTGACATAGTCCGTCTGGGGCAGTACGGCTCCAAGCTCCTCAAAGGTGGAGAAGTGGTGTACGGCAGGGTAGTGGACACTGGTCTGTATGCCGGCTGCGTGGATGAACTCCCTGATTTTGTTGCGCCTCTGACGGGTGGAGTCGAGCAATACAATAGGCATGATGTAGTTGCTCACAAACTCCTTGTTGTCTGCGAAGGGGATGGCTATCTCACTTAATTCTGATAATTGCTCCACATATCTTTTCCTGACTTCCAATCTGCGCTCCAAATCGCCTGGTAGTTTCTTCAACTGCTCAATGGCAATGGAGGCACGGATGTCATCCATACGGAAGTTGTATCCCAGACAGGTGATGTCGTATTCAGTGGCGTGACCGCTGGCACGTTGGTAGCTCATCGTGCTCATGCCGTGGGAGCGTATAAGACGGGCTTTTTTCTCCATCTCCTCATTGTTGGTAATGAACATGCCACCTTCGCCGGTGGAAATGTTCTTATTGGAGAAGAAACTGAAAGCGGCGCAGTCGCCGATGGTTCCGAGTTTTTTGCCTTTATATTCAGACAGTGGACCATGGCAGGCATCTTCCACCACCTTGAGGTTGTGCTTCCTAGCTATCGCCATAATCTCATCCATCCGGGCAGGGAAGCCTGCCATGTGGACCACTACGATACCTTTGGTGCGAGGAGTGATTTTGGCCTCTATGTCCTTGGGGTCGATGTTCATGTCTTCAGGGCCAATGATGTCGGCAAAGACAGGTGTGGCACCCACATAGCGGATGCAGTTGCATGAGGCCGCGAAGGTGAGTGATGGACAAATCACCTCATCACCAGGGCCAAAACCACACACAATGCAGCAAACGTGCAGGGCATCGGTGCAGTTCGTCATGCTGACGGCGTATTTCACACCCCACATATCCTTGAACATTTGCTCTAGTTCTGCATTTTTCGGACCGGTGGAAATCCAACCTGACTTGATGGTGTCGTAGGCGGCCTGTGCCTCACGCTCATCAAAATTTAGATTAAATAAGGGAATTTTGTATGCCATGATAGCTTTATTTATCTGTTGATTTATGTTCATAAAAATATTGCCACAATGGGGCAAGCATGGTACCTTCAGCGATTTCCCCCTTTTTCATCATAGAGAGAACCTTTTCTGCAGAAAATGAATAAATCTGGATGTTCTCTGTCGGTTCCTGATGCGGCTCTTGGCTTTTGGTCACTCCTTCCGCTAAAAAAGAGTAGCACCAATTGCTCATGGAGTTGGGATTGGGCGCAAATTTACCTATCAATGACCATGTGCCGCCACTGAAGCCCGTCTCTTCCAGCAGCTCGCGCTTGGCAGCATCTATAGGCTCTTCATTTGCCTCACAGATTCCTGCGCAAATCTCAAAAACCTGTTGCTGAATGCCATGACGGTATTGTTGCTCGATGACAAACCTTCCTTCTTGGGTGATGGCTATCACATTGACCCAGGTGGGATATTCCAAAACATAGAAATCATCAATATCTATGCCTTTGTCAGTTCTGACTGCATCTTTCCTGGCGGTCAGCCAACGAGACTTGTAAATATATTCACTCTGTCGGATAGCCCACATCGCTACATCTTTTGGTCGAGATTCTTCCCCTTCTCCTCATGCTCGAAGTTGGGGATGAACTCCTTGATGGCTTCCACTACCTGTGATTTTGTGAAGTCGTCCAAAGTGAAAATGGATTCGAGCTTCTTGAAAAACTCGTTGATTTCGCCCATGTCATGGCGGACGGTCTGCTCCACCACACCTAAGGCTGCAAAGCGCTCCATATCGATTTCCTCACCAGGAATATAAAACTCCTCGTAGGCTTTCTCTCCTGTTGTGTCGCTCTTGAAATAAACCACGGGATAGGTGTCGCTGTCAAATGGCATCTGGTGGGCATAGTGCTTGGCTTCCTCATCGTTGGCGCACTCTTTCTTGGCAAAGCCCTCAGAACGAACGAAGTCATCACAGATGGAACTGAAAGTAAGCATTTGGTCTTCGCCAAGTTTGGGGAAGAACACCTCGCCACCACGGCCGAGGATACAAGCCAACATGCATATCTGACCGCTTTCCTCTGGCGACACAAAATAACGTCTCACGTCTGATGGGGCTGCCAATGGCTGCTTCTTCTGAAGGCGGTGAAGCCATCCGTCGGGAAGGGAACCATTGCTGAATGCCACATTGGCAAACCTTGCTGTGGTTACCTTGAAATAGGGGTTATACGCCATGACCAGGTCTTCCATGATGCGCTTGCTGGCGCCCATGATGTTCACAGGGTTGGCAGCCTTGTCGGTAGAGACACAGAAGAAATGTGATGGAGGAAATTCGCAGAGCAAATCCATCAGCTTCTTGGCCTTGAGCACGTTGTTCTCCATCAAAGCCTGAACGCTGTACTTGTCTTTCTCGCTGCGCACATGCTTGTGGGCGGAGAAATTGGCAACAATATCAAATCCCTTTTCCTCGCGGAAAATACGTGCAAAGATGGGGTCAGCGAAGTTGAGCGTGTAGGCGCGGTATTCCAGGGGAACATAGAGACCTTCTGTGGAACGAATATCCCTGGTCAGTTCGGCGAGGCCATTCTCGTTGAGGTCAACAACAATCAGTTTTCCTGGCCTAAAGCGCAGCACAGCCTTGATGAATGAGGAACCGATGCTGCCGGCACCACCGATGACACACACTGATTTGCCTTCAATCTCCTGTGTCAGTTGGGCAGAATTGCTCTCAATGTCGCTTTCAAACATGCTGAAAGGACGATGCGTCACATGCTCTGATATGAATTGGTCAAGATTAAACATTTCTTTTTCTGAAATTCTAATTAAATCATGGCTTCCAACAAACGATAATCCAATTTCCCAGTGTCCTTCTTGGGAATCTTATCTATCT
>CAMZHP010000293.1 GCA_947306845.1 uncultured Prevotellaceae bacterium | reverse complement strand
AAAAAAGAATTAGATTTGCAAAGAAAATCAATCGTTATGGCAAGAAAGGCGAGAATTCATAGTAATATTGGCATCTATCATGTCATGCTTCGTGGGATAAATCGACAGGACTTGTTTCATGAAGAATCAGACTATCTTTTCTTTCTGAAATGGCTTCGTCTTCTTGCTCATCCCCAAAACGAGAAAAATGAATCTGCATCACCATTGAGAATTAATTTCCCCGTCCCTCTGATACATGACGGATGGGGTTTTGGATTCAAGAGACTAAGATGACGGAGGGTGTAAATGTTTAACCAAGGTGTTACTGATATAATCTAATTTCAAAATATGAACCACATGAAAACATATTTATTGCTCCTTGCTTTCTGTGCCTTGAATGTAGTGGCACAGACGACAGAACCCAATCTGAAGTGGGGGAAGCCATCTGACGACGAGCTTCAAATGACGGAATATGCTGCCGACAAAGAGGCCAAGGCTGTTGTGCTTTGCCATCTGACCTCTGTCAACTATACGATGGACCTATATAACTATCTGGTGGACTATAAGATCAAGAAGCGTATCAAAATCCTGAAAGACGATGGTAAAGACTTTGCTAACATCAGCATTCCATATATCGACAACCCGAAAGAGGAATATGGCATAGAATCCATTGAGGATTTCAAGGCGACAGCCTATAACATTGAGAACGGCAAGGTGGTGAAGACCAAGATTGGCAATGGACAAATACACACGGAGCGCATCGACGAGGACTATATGCTTGCAAAGGTAGCAGTACCTCAGGCAAAGGCTGGCACTGTGATTGAGTATGAATACACGCGCCACAGCAATGTTTTTTTTCATATCTACGATTGGGATGCACAGGAAGAGATACCGGTCGTGTTTGCCCAATACAGACTGGAGATTCCGGCCTTCTTCATCTTCAACGTGGAGTCAAGCGGCCTTCAAACCCTGGAGAGCAGCCATTCTATAGGCAGCCTCACCTACAGGGCCACCAGCGACAATAAGACAAGTCCGTCATCCTGCAGAACAAACATCTATCTTTGCACGGCACGCAACCTGCCAGCCATGAAGAAGGATGAGTTTGTGTGGAACGAACACGACTACATGACCAAAGTCACTGCAGAACTGAGGAGTTTCGCCTCATCGGCAGGAAACTATCGCGATGTCAGGAAGACATGGGAACAGGCAGACAACATCTTGCTGCAGCATCCGGATTTCGGCCCTTACCTGGACAATCACAGCAAATTTCGTGATGAACTGTCAGCCGCGGGAATCACCGGGATGACCGACATCAATGAAAAGGTGGCCTCCACCTTAATGATGTTGCGCCAGAAGTTGGCATGGAACGGAGAATACAGTTTATTGCCCCATTCTGCTTCAGATGTAATCAGGAAGGGAAATGGTACAAGCGGTGACCTGAATATGATACTCGTCAATATGCTCAGAGATGTAGGTGTGGAGTCCTTTCCCGTTGTCCTGAGCACTCGCCGCCATGGCCGCCTGCCCCAGACCTACCCTACCCTGAACAGGCTGAATACCTTCATTGTTGCCGTTCCCAATGGTTCTTCCTGGTTGTATCTCGATGCCTCATCAGCCGACGGGTATGTCAATGTGCTGTCACCGAATCTTTATGTTGAGCAGGCCCGTCTTATCCAGAAGGGGAAACCCAGCCAATGGGTGAACCTGCAGAAGATGGGTGAGGCCAAAATCCAGATTATGGTCACAGGTACCATATCACCAGAAGGTGCGATCAACGGTGAACGGACAGCACTCTATTCTGGCAACGCCGCATATAATGAGCGAAGGGCTTTCCGTGAAGCCAGCGACAGCGCTGCCTTCATCTCCCAAAAGTCGGCAGACTGCGGCATGGAGATTAGCAGTTGCCTAATGACCGGACATCGTGAGTTTGCACCGAGTGTCAAGGAGGTGATGAAATTCTCCAAGCAGTGTGAAGCCGTATCCGACCATATCTATGTCAATCCTTTTACCGACTTCCCTATCCGCAACAATCCTTTTATGGAGGCAGAGCGAGTTTTGCCTGTAGAGTTTCCTTGTATGCAGAACTTCAATATGACCATCCGTCTCCAACTGCCTGAAGGATGGAAGCTGGAGGACGAGCCGAAAAGTATAAAAATGTCAACAGAAGACAAGAGTCTTAGCGGTCATATCTTGTATGATACAAAAGATGAGCGCATGCTGACCATTCAGGTCCTGTTCCGGCAGAACAAAATGACCTACTACAAAGAAACGTATGACATGCTGCGTCAGATATATGACATGTTCTCCAGCCGGAGCAAGGACATGCTGGTACTCAAGAAGATTTAAGCTAAAGCACATGAGACGGAAAGCACTTCTATTCCTGTTGTCGGCAACTACCCTACAAGTCTCTGCACAAAAAGCAGTTGTGGAAGAGTCTCTGACCGATGTTGTCTGCTACAGCCCTACAAGTGCCATCATTCATTTCAAGGAAGTGACCACCATTCTCAACGAGCGTGGGGCAGGTCTCGCCAATTTCGTTTGCTCATGCAGTAAGAACGACGAACTGACTGGTTTCAAGGGGCAGGTGTCGGATGCCGGCGGGCGCGTTCTCCGCAAGTTCAAGGAGAGCGAGCTGAAGCGCACGGAATACTCCAAATATCTCGCCATTGATGACTATAAGATGTATCTTGAATATACGCCATCCACCTACCCCATCACCATCACCTATGAGTGGACAATGAAGAGTCACGACAATCTGATTGAGTTTCCCCGTTTCTGTCCGCAGACGGACTTTGACGTCAGCGTCAAAAAAGCGACTTATCGGTTAACTGCGCCCAAGAACATGGCCATTCGCCACGCCTTACTGAACATCGACAAGACGGTGACAGCATCAGATGACGGGAAGACACTCACCCTCGAACTCGACAATCTGCCTCCCTTGTCGCAAGAACCACTCGCCAGACCCCTGCATGAACGGTTGCCGATGGCTTATTTTTCGCCTAATGACTTCATATACTATGGTATAAAAGGCAATTTAAACAGTTGGGAAGACTATGGCAAATGGGTGTACAGCCTTATCAACGGGCATGAGGTATTGCCTGATGATATCCGAAAAGAAATCCATATGATGACAGACGGACTCAAGGCCGACCGCGAAAAAGTGGAAGCTCTTTATAACTATCTGGGGAAGACCACACGCTATGTGGCTGTCTTGCTGGGTGTTGGCGGTCTGATGCCAGCTTCAGCTGCGAGTGTAGGCCAAAGTGGCTATGGCGACTGCAAAGGACTCTCCAACTATATGCGCGCCATACTCAAGGAAGCAGGCATCCCGTCTTACTACACAACCATCAGTACGACAAACCGACGTCTGCTCCCTGACTTCGCCAGTGTTGGCCAGATGAATCACGTCATCCTGCAGGTTCCGCTCAAAGATGACACACTTTGGCTGGAATGCACTAACCCACGGTTGCCCTTGGGTTATTTGCACAAAGACATCGCTGGTCACAATGCGATTGTTATCAGTGAAAAAGGGGGAAAGTTCGCACAGCTTCCCACCTACGCTGATAGTGTCAATTCGGTAGAGCAGCACATCAGCGTCATCTTGTCGGCAGAGGGCAGTGCGGACATTAAACTGTCCCGGACAGCCAGTTATGGAGAATACGAGAAGCTACTGCCACTGGTTATGATGGACAAGCAGGATTTGCAACGCACCTTACTGCACATGACAAGTGCCCCACAAGCCGTTCTCAACAAGTACGATATTGTTGAGGACAAAGAGCGGGTGTCGCTCTCGCTGAACACCGACATCACGAGCAAGAGCTATGCTTCTGCAACGGGCCAAAGGCTTTTTGTCCCCCTATGTCCCATCCGCAATGCATTCACTTCTCCCATCAACAACCAGGACCGGACCGAGGATCTCTATCTGGAGGATGGTTGTCTGGATGAGAGCATCATCCTATTGGCCATTCCCGAAAACTACGACATTGAAGCCATGCCAAAAGACCTCTCCATAGAGAAACCTTTTGGCACATTCTTCTTCCATATCTCACAACAAGAAAGCACCATTAAGGTCAAATACCGCTTATTACTGAAAAAAGGCAACTACGACAAGTTACTTTTGGCCGAACTCTCCGACTTCATCAAGCAAGTCGGCAATGCTTATAGACAGAAATTGGTGCTAAGAAAACAAATCTGACCTATTCTTCAAAACTATAGTGCAATCACGGGGACGGGGAATCT
>CAMZHP010000292.1 GCA_947306845.1 uncultured Prevotellaceae bacterium | reverse complement strand
TGCCCATCTATCCCCGTGGCACATCAGGCAGTCCGTATGCCGCCACCAATTTCCAACAGACCAATCCCAAGTATGGTTCCATCGACGATTTGAAAGCCTTCGTTGCTCGTGCCCATGAACTCAGCATGGAGGTATGGCTCGACTGGGTGCCCAACCACACAGCCACCAATGCCGACTGGGTGACCTCGCATCCTGATTACTATGCCAAAAACGGTGGGCAGATGATTCATCCCAACAACTACGGCGATGTGTGGCAGTTGGATTATAACAATGCTGGTCTGGTGAATGCCATGAACGATTGCCTAAAGTTTTGGATTGACCAATGCGACATCGATGGCTATCGTTGCGACTACGTGAGCAGTTCGTGGATTCCAGTCAACTATTGGCAGACCACCATCCCGCTGATCAAACAATACAAAAATGGCAAAAACATCACCTTCCTCGGTGAGGCCGACATTGCCCAAGATGTCACTCGCCTGAAAACAGCTGGCTTTGACTACGACTATGCCTGGCAGTTTCAAGGCAGTCTGGCCAATTATGGTTCGGCAGGCAATGCCAGTGCCCGCCTCAAAGCCTTTGCCAACACCTTGCTTGAGGCCTCAAAGAGCGTGAATTTTGGAAGAATGCTTTATCTCACCAACCATGACCAGAACTTTAACGACGGTGGTAGAACCTTGACAAAGATGTATGGCGAGAACCGCTACCCCCTCACCGTTCTTGCCTATACGCTCTATGGGATGCCGATGATATACAACGGCCAGGAAACAGGTGGAAACAAAATCCTTGACTATTTTGCCGACACGAAAATCGACTGGAACTCCAAAGATGCCAAGATGTATAACACTATCCGCACGCTCGCTGCAATCAAGCATACGGCTCCTGCTCTCAACGGCAGCATACCCGTAGAATGGGTGACGGTGACCAACAACAGCAGCGTGCTGGCTTACACCAAGAAATCAGGCGACAGCCAAGTACTCGTCATTCTCAACATGGCAACTGCTTCCGGCAATGCCACACTCACCGGTCTGGATGCGGGGGAATGGAGCCTTTGGCTGAACAGTGAGAACATCGCTCAAGGTGCAAGTCGCCAACAACAGACGTTCGGGGAAACCCAACCTTTTACGTTAGAGGCCAAAGGATATCGTGTATATGTGAAAGGCAACTTTTCTGAAGAGGAACCTCCTGTCCCCGAAGCCTATACTCCTGTCCTTGAAAACTCAGATGAGATTAGCATTTTCTTTGAGACGCCCGTTTCCAGTTCATACTCGGCATGGGTATGGGGAACCTTGGGTGGTGGTGAGGCCTATTGCACACACGCTTCGTGGCCCGGTGATGCCATGACATTCATGGGTCAGACAGCCACAGGGGCGAATATATACAAATATACCATTACAAAAGTAAGTGAGGTGCCCCAATATCTGATTATCTCAAAAGACAATGGCAATACCAAAATCTACGATGGAGTCGACTTCGTCAACCATGGCTATTATGTGGAAGGCAATGGCACTCCCACGCAGGTCGTCACAGCCACCAATGGTATTGAGAAAACTATTCTGGGATCTCGTCCTGCAGATGACCGCATCTTTACCATCCGTGGACAGTTGCTAAACAACGAGCCATCGCTTCGTCCTGGCATCTATATTCGGAATGGCAGGAAGTTCATCATAAAATAGGAAAGAAGCGTTTGAGGAACTTAGAGCAGCCTTTATTTTCCCCATTCTTTGACATCCCACTCGTCGCGCCACCTGATGACGGGCTTGCCATCCTCAAATGAGATGGGGAGCCAGACATAGCGGGCATCACTAGGATGCTTAGGTCTCCATATATCAGCCATGAAGAGGAACTGATCTCCAACCGGCAGGACAAAAGTGGACTGTCCTCCGAAAGTGATTTCCTGCTTAGGACCGACACATGGGTTGGGGTGCTTGGTCCACGGTCCCCAGATGCTGGGAGCAGAGAACATGCGTGCCTCATTGGGATCCCATCCTGTGCAACCAGAGGTAATCATCCAATAAGTGCCGTCTTTCTTGAAGATGGCAGGAGCCTCATTGTGTCCTGCCGGAGCCATCCGGGTATATCGGCCTGTGTGATGAAGATAGTCATTTGTCAGTTCGGCGATATGTAAGGTCAGGTTGTCCTCTGAGGAGAAGATGTGGTATGCTTTTCCGTCATCGTCAACGTATAGGGTCATGTCTCGGGACATCTGTCCGGTGGCGAAGTCACGTTTCACGTAGAGTCCTTTCCCGATGGCCTGAAACCAATTGGGAGTCCATGACTCCTTGTAATTATCCTTATTCAGCGTGTCGAGGACAGAGATCTCGTCTTGGCCGAACTCAACCGGATACGTGCCGGGGTTGGCCCGTTGTGAGTAGAGGAATTTATAAGGCCCTTCCGGTCTGTTGCTGACTGCCACTCCGTAGCGTGCCGCATTGTATCCCCTACCCTTGAGTTCGAGGTGGAACCACATGCAGAATTTCTTTGTCGTCTTGTTGTATATCACCTTGGGCCGTTCGAGTATGCAACCGCGCTCTATGTCGCTGCCGCGCTGGTCGCTCACACTCAGTGCCACCCCATTGCATCGCCAATTCACCAAATCCTTTGACTCGTAGCACATCACGCCCACCAATGCATCGGAGGTATGGTCGGCCTTATGCTCCCCGAACCAATAGTAGGTGTCGCCATATTTCAAGATGCCGCCACCATGGGCGTTGATATGGCGTCCGCTGTCGTCACGCCACAGCTCGCCATTCCGGATCATGGTGCTTCTGGTATGCTTTCCCCAATACTGTTCCAGGCGTTTCGCCTCTGCTTTGGTGATTTGGATGACAGAGCCATGCTTGGGCGACACGAAGTTGGCGGCTTTCATCACCCCTTCGTTGAACCTGCCCAAAGGCTTGAAAGTTTTGAAGTCTGAAGTCTCCACAAAGCCGAAATTATGAGGATTCACACTATAGATGTCGTACATGAGCACCCACTTATCCTCACCGATGCGTTTCCACAAATTGGGAGCCTCGCAGCCACGGTCCTCACTGTCAATCTGCTGGGCATGATAATCATCAAAATGGTTGATTTTGTCACTGATCATATACTTGATGCCTCCGGGATTCTCCTGTGCCACGTAACTCATGAAATAGCGTCCGTCGGGCATGGGGCATATGTCGGCATCGAGCACCTGAATTTTGTCGTCGGGATATTCGAAAAGCAGTTCTGGCTCTGTCTCCAAGGTTGTGAAGTCCTCGTTGGCATAGCTGTAATACAGCTTCGTGCGCCCACCGGCAGTTTGACGAATGGTGAAATACACCATGGGCTTGCCAACGGTGGGATCCCATATCGTCTGCGGTGCCCATGCGCATCCTATCTCGCCGAATTTCTCCGGGAAGAGCTCATCGATATGCACCTCGTTGTGTGTCCAGTGAATCAAGTCGTCAGAGGCCATCAGCACCAAACCGCGGTTGTTGCCCCACCCATATTTGTCGGGGCGCTCCCACTGTGTGGAACGCAGTCCCTTCTCTTTTCCAAACACATGCAAGTCGGTCATGGCAATATAGAACTTGCCATTAGGCGACCTGTAGATATGCGGGTCACGAATTCCTCTTTGATCGGCAATGGAGTCGCCCGAGATGATGGGGTCAGAACCGTTGATGGCCGTGAAGGTATAGCCATCGTAGCTGATGGCCATGAAAAGCGAATGTGTGGGATCGTTGAAATAGGTGAAAAGATAGGCACCCATGTCCTTCTCCCTGAGTTGCTTTTGTTTCTTGGCTTTTATCATCATGCTGGCCCTGCCTTCGTTGAGGTGCGTGGCCCATACTCCTTGTGCAGAGGTGAGCAATAGCAAGAGCAGCGTCACCATCATGCTGAAAGGGAATGATTTCCTTAATGTCAAATGTTCTGATTTCATCTTTCGTTGTTCATCATTCATAGTTCATAGTATTTGAAAAAGTCAAAATAGAGTGTCTATAGGCAACAAAGATAATCCTTTTTCTGCAATTTGCATCTTTTTTTGTTCTGTTTAACACGATTTCGCAGCCTTTTTGTCTTTCTCCATCCATCGAGATACACACACCACAATATCTATGGACAGCAAGTCTGTGACTTCTTTTACGTTATGTGCAGATTCCATGTAAAAGAAAAAACCTCATCGAAAATTTTGCAGATACGAAACAAATCGCTAACTTTGCACCACATTTTGAGGAAGGTTGGCAGAGTGATCGATCGCGCTGGACTCGAAATCCGGTATACCCCT
>CAMZHP010000291.1 GCA_947306845.1 uncultured Prevotellaceae bacterium | reverse complement strand
GCTGGCGAGGCCTCGTACATTCTCGTGGTAAATCCAAAGAAAGGCGATGCCAATGGCGATGGTGTCATTGACTTAAAGGATGTGATGATAGTTGTCGACCACATTCTGGGCATTTGTCATTGGGAAGAGGACATACAGTCATGGGTCTTGGATATTGATATTGACAATAAAATTCCTGTTAAATATTTTATTAGTGCAGCGAACATTAATAATGACTATTCAATTAATGTGACTGATGTTTTGTTGATAACAAATATCATTATGGCTCGCTCGGCATCTGAAGCTCCTGCCGTGGAAGTCAATGAGCACACCGACCATTTCAGTATTTCTGACTTCGAGATGGTGAAAGGAGAAAATACGACTGTCACAATTGAACTCAACAATTCGAAAGAGAAGAAATACAATGCCTTTGAATTCTACCTATCACTTCCAGAGGGTGTCACTATTGTAGAGGAAGAAGATACTGGAATAAAGGCCGAACTCAACCGATCACTCAGCAATGGATGGAGTATGTGGGTCAATCAATTGGCTGACGGCACCTACCACTTTATATGTTTCAATAGCGGAAATGGATATGTCAACATATCGAGCGAGGTCATCTCACTGACGCTGACGGCAGCCGAGTCGATGGCTAATGGGAGCTATAATGGGGAACTGCTTGTTCCCAAACTGTCAGACGCAAGTTTGAACAGGATCGCATTTGAAAACTTCACCTTCCATGTCAACATCCCCGACATCGTCTCGTATGCAAAGCTCGACAACGGCACCCTCACATTCGTTCGTGACAATCAGTATGTTTCCCGCAGAAACAACGGCGAGACAGTATATTTGCTTGACGAGCCGAATGGAGAGCCTCGTTGGTTCGCCTCTGGAGCTAATCAGTCTGTAACCAAGGTGGTTTTTGACGAGTCGTTTGCCAATGCTCGTCCCAAATCCACTCACAGCTGGCTGCGCGGGATGCCTTTGGAGAGCATCGAAGGATGGGAGAACCTCAATACGTCGGAGGTGACCAATATGGATGCCATGTTCTATAATACTACAAGCCTCTCCTCCGTTGACCTGAGCCATTTCGATACTTCTAATGTCTTGTATATGAGCAATATGTTCAATGGATGCAGCAATCTGACCAGTCTCGATCTCTCCACATTTGATGCCAGTAAAGTGGTCAATAGCGATTATATGTTAGAAGGATGCAATAAGCTTATGCAACTGACTCTTTCTTCATCTATGAGCGGCATTAGTTCCTCTGCTTGCCGGGGTGTGGGATATTGGGATGACCCATGCCACCTGACAGTTCCTGATGGTTTTGACTTTGGGAATGTAGACACTACAGCTGACGTCTTCTCTTGGAATGGTGGATGGTTCCATGTGGGAGCACCATTCGTGTATCATGGCCCATACGTTGTGCTCGATAATGGGACGTTGTCATTCTATTGTGATGACCAGCGTGCCAACCGCGAAGGAAAGAAGTACAAGTTGAATGACTGGCGTACCGACCCCAGTTGGTATGTCGATGGTTCTAATACGACTGTTACCCACGTGGTGTTTGATCCTTCCTTTGCCGAAGCAAGACCCAACTCTACATATGGTTGGTTCCGCGACATGCCAGTGGTATCCATCGAAGGTTTGGAATATCTTAACACGTCAGATGTGGCAAATATGAGTTACATGTTCAACGGTTG
This sequence comes from uncultured Prevotellaceae bacterium, assembly GCA_947306845.1. Next base: position 2,601 of record CAMZHP010000291.1, on the reverse strand, counting down.
TAGCAAACTGACTGAACTTGACCTGAGTCAACAGGATGCAGAATTCGTAATGTGGATGGAGCATATGTTCAGTGAATGCACCAGCCTGATCACTCTCAAATTAGGAAACATCACAGTTGCATGTGATGCAGCAGGTGATGGCTTGATGAACTATATGTTCAGCGGCTGCAGCAGTTTGACAAGTATTGATCTGAGCGGTTTAAAAACTTATGGACTTGGCATGAGTCACATGTTCAGTGGTTGCAGCAGTCTGACCAGTCTTGACCTGAGCAACTTCGACACATCAGGAGTGGCTGATATGAGCTATATGTTCAGTGGCTGCAGCAGTCTGCCCAGTCTTGATCTGAGTAATTTCGACACATCAGGTGTGACAAATATGAGCTATATGTTCAATGGCTGCAGCAGTCTGACAGAACTTGATCTGAGTAACTTTACAATACTAAGTTACGGTGGTGGTGGTCATGACCCAGGACCAGGACCACAACCTTTAGATATCAAGCGTCATTATGAATATACAACTTCAGACGTCATGCTCAATGACTCGGTTTTTGGTAGGCCCAAGAGAGATCCTACTATTCCGCTTTATACAATTTCAGACGGAATGCTCAATGACTGTAACAGTTTGAGAACCCTCACCCTTTCCTCTTCCATGAGTAACATCAATTCGAATGCCTGTGCTGGTGTGGGAACAGAGGACAATCCCTGTGAATTGTTCGTGCCTGCAGGTTTCGACTTCTATGATACAGAAACCTCGGCCAGAGCTTTCCAGTGGGCTGGTGGATGGTTTACCCTGCTACCGGGTGATGTCAATGCAGACAGAACGGTGAGTGTGACCGATGTAATGATGGTTGTCAACAGGGTGCTTGGCAATCAACCAAATAACTTCCATCCATTTGCAGCTGATGTCAACAATGACAATAATATCACTGTCACCGACGTCATGAGCATTGTCAAGATTGTTCTCAACGGAGGCTCAAAAACAGAGCCAGCCAATGTGAGAACAACGACCAACAGCAGTTTGCACCTCACAGAAAGAAATGGTGAAGTGGCTGTCATGCTCGACAGCACAGAACCGTTCACAGCCTGCGAAATGACAGTCACCTTGCCGGAGGGGTATGCTCTTGAGGGAGCCAACCTTGATGAGCGGCGTGCCAATGGCCATCATTTGGCCTATTCTGATTTGGGAGACGGACGCTACCGCATCCTGGTGTTCTCATTGAGCGGTAATGAGTTGCCCGACGTGGCCTCACCGCTGCTTCACCTTTCGATAAAGGGGCAACAGAGCGGCAAAATAAACGTCAGCCAAAACTTGTTTACGAACAGACACTATGAGGTGGTTGCCCTGCCCGATGTGAGTGGTGCAGTTACGGGTATCGGAGACGTGAATGTCGCAGGCGATGATACTCCAACTTACAGCATTCAGGGCATCAAGACAAAAACTCCCACACGTGGGGTCTATATCCGTAATGGCCGAAAAGTGGTCGTAAAATGAGGTACATAATTTACCATCAAGAGGGTGTGTCAAACAACACACCCTCTTGATGGCTATTAGTATTTTCTTGAAAAGTTATTGCCTGTAGGCATCCAGGTCTTCTGCCTTGAAGTTCTTGATGAAGGTGTAGTGGCCGTTGCACTCTGCCTCGGCATGACGTACATACACCTGAGCGCTCTTGGCAAAAAGTTCGGGTGCGCGGGTGGCGTCGTCGAGGATGAGCAGCGACATGATGATGTCGGCGGTCATCTCATAGAGACGGCGCAGCACATAGTCGGTCTTCTCGGCGTTGTCCTCAGCCTTCACATCGGCAAGCACCTCCTCATAGAGGGCGGTCATGGCGGCAACGCGGACCTTCAGAGGCTTCAGGTCGTCGGCCACCTCGGTCTCCAGCATCTCTTTGATGATGCCCAGATAAGTGCCGTTGGTGATGTAGCGCGAGGCAGCCACCACCTGGAGTTGGGTCGTTCCCTCGTAGATGGAGAAGATACGTGCGTCGCGGAAGAGACGCTGGCTCTTGTACTCCATGATGAAGCCCGAACCACCGTGGATGGAGATGGCATCGTAGGCATTCTGGTTGGCATACTCTGAGTTCATACCCTTGGCCAGCGGCGTGAAGGCATCAGCCAGACGGGTGTATTTCTTCAGTTCCTGACGCTCCTCGGGCGAGAGTTGCTTGGTGTCGCGCTGGATGTCCTCCAAAGCTTTGTAGATGTCCACATAGCGGGCGGTCTGGTAGAGCAGTGAGCGGCCGGCGTCGAGTTTGGCCTTCATGCGTGAGAGCATGTCATAGACAGCGGGGAACTCGATGATTTTCTTGCCAAACTGAGCACGCTCACGGGCATACTTCAGACCTTCGTTGTAGGCTTCCTGCTCCACACCGACACTCTGTGCGGCGATACCCAGACGGGCGCCGTTCATCAGGGCCATCACATACTTGATGAGTCCCAGACGGGTGCTGCCGCAGAGCTCAGCTTTCGCATTCTTGTAAGTCAACTCACAGGTGGGTGAACCATGGATGCCGAGTTTGTGCTCTATATGACGGACGTTGACACCGCCGTCGCGCTTGTCGTAGATGAACATCGACAGGCCGCGGCCGTCGCGGGTGC
>CAMZHP010000290.1 GCA_947306845.1 uncultured Prevotellaceae bacterium | reverse complement strand
GGAACTGTTCAAGGCAAGTATTCCCGTGGAATATGGAGGCAGGATAAGCAGTGTGTTGAAAGTGACCTCGAAGGAGGCCAACATGCAGAAATTCACGGGTTCGGCAAGCATTGGTGCGCTTACCAGCAAGGCGAATGTCGAGATACCTCTCGTCAAGGAACATGTCTCGCTGCTGTTGAATGGCCGAACGACTTACAGCGATTGGATTCTCAAGCAGTTGCCAGAGGAAAGCGGCTACAAAAACGGCAAGGCCAACTTCCAAGACCTTGGTGGCGTGCTGACATGGAAGCTCAACAGCATGCACCGCCTCAAGGTATATGGATATTGGAGCAATGACAGGTTCTCGTTCAGCTCGCAGGACAAATATGGCTATCAAAACCGTAACGTCTCTGCGGAATTGCGCTCCATCCTGAATGAAAGGATGACCGCCACGCTTTCCGCCGGCCTTGACCACTACGACTATTTCAACGAGGACAGGAACATCCCCTCCATGGCAGGCCGATTGAGTTTCGGCATCGACCAACTATGGGGCAGGCTGCATTTCCGCCAGCGACTGTCTGAGAAGCAGGCTCTCTCCTACGGCCTGTCCATGCAGCACTACAATGTGCAGGCTGGCAAGTACGAGCCTGTGGGCGAGGAATCATGCATTACGACAGACCAGATCCAGAAAGAAAAGGCACTGGAGAGTGCCGCATATATGGACTACGAGCGTTCGCTCACAGAAAAGCTGTCGGTTTCCGCCGGCTTGCGGTATTCCATATTCAATGCGCTTGGTCCTCGCGACGTGAATCATTATGGTGACGGTGAACTTCCGGCTGAGGGGAACTTGTTGGAGACACGTCGCGAGACAGGTGTCATCAAGACCTACCATGCTCCAGAGCTACGCCTGTCGGCACGCTATGCCCTACGGGAAAACCTTTCCATAAAGGCTGGTTTCAACACGATGCACCAGTATATCCATAAAGTGTCGAACACCTCGATCATGTCGCCCACCGATATATGGAAGCTGTCCGACCTGAACATCAAGCCCCAGAACGGCTGGCAGGTGGCGGCCGGCATCTATCACGAGACAGCCGGCAAGAAATACGAGTTCTCGGCTGAGGCATACTACAAGCATGTCAGCGATTATCTCAATTATCGCAGTTCCGCCGTCCTGTTGATGAACCACCACCTTGAGACCGACGTCATCTCGACCAAGGGGCGGGCATACGGCATAGAACTTCAGGCGAAGAAGCCTTTTGGCAAGTTGAACGGATGGATAAGCTATACCTTCTCACGCTCTTTGCTGCGTCAGGATGACAAGCGAGTGGCCATGCCCCTGAACAATGGTGACTGGTACTCTTCGGAATATGACAGGCCCCACGAGGTAAAGGCCGTGCTCAACTACAAGTTCACCGAGAGATACAGCTTCTCAAGCAACTTCAACTATGCCACTGGCCGCCCGACAACGTTGCCCGCAGGCAAATATTTCGACTCGCATGTCTGGAGGTACATGCCATACTATACCGACCGCAACACATACCGCATTCCCGACTACATGCGTTTGGACCTCGCGTTCAACATCGAACCGACCCATAAACTGACAAGCTTCCTTCACACGTCGTTCTCCATCGGCGTATACAATGCCCTTGCACGCAAGAATGCCTATAATGTCTATTATGTCACCGAAGGAGAGGAAATAAAAGGGTACAAGTTGTCTGTGTTTGGCACTGCCATCCCTTATGTCTCACTTAACATACGATTCAACTAAGACATGATGAAACTGAAATCGCTATATCCACTGCTATGCCTGATGGTCGGCGTGTTCATGCCATCGGGCTGTATTGAAGAATATGAGGCAGACATCCCTGCAGGCAATTCCGACTTGCTCGTTGTTGAAGGCACGATATGTTCCAACAAATTGAATCAATTCATCCTGTCGCGTACGCAGTCGGTCTATTCTTCCGACAAGACTCTGATGGCAAGGGGGGCGAAAGTCTCCGTACGCGGGAGCGACGGCTCTGTATTCGACACACAGGAGAATGATGGTTGTTACACTTGCCGGATTGGCACCCTCTCTCCCGAGGTGGATTATCTCCTGCATATCGAGATTGATGGCGAGGTCTATGAATCAGAGCCACAGAAACCTCTTCGCACCGAAGGGATAGCTGATGTAAGGGGAGTGCAGAACACTCCTGAAAGCAACATTGAGGTGCTCGTCACTCCTGACGAACCATTTGAGCCAGGCAAGGTGAATTACTATTCATGGACATACGATGAGACATGGGAGGTGCATTCCGACTACTCGACCCACGTCTATTTCGACACCGAAAAGATGAAGGCGGTCTTCAAGGCCGACCAGTTTCCCGAGCGTGGATGGAAGGATGCCACAGACTCGACCATCATGGTCGGTGCCAGCTCAAGTTATGAAGGACAGCACATCCGAAGGCTCAAGATATACGACATCGACCGCAGCAGCGAGCGTCTATGGCACAGGTATGGCTGCCTGGTACACCAACGCGCCATCTCAAAGGCTGAGTATGAGTATGAACTCGCTCGTGACCAGGCAAGTTCGGAGATGGGTGGACTGTTCTCTCCGCTGCCGTCGGCCCTGCCCACCAACATCCATTGCCTCACCTCACACAAGCACGTGATAGGATTTGTGGGATGCTCGCTGAATACGACAGATTACAGGTTTTTCCTCAATGCCAAGGATTTCTCCATCCACCGCCCTCCCATGAAAGATGCACGCACGTGGTTTGACGACACCAGCATGGCAGATTGCCTCCAGATGGTAGCCGAAGGCATGTACCTGTGTGAATGGGAAGACAAGCGTATGGAGCCTGGCGGCAAGTTACGGACGGCATGGGCTCCCGAAGGCCTGCTTGATGTCAGATACAAAGGTGCATATATCATGGAACCTGTTTTTTGGTCATTGGAAGAAGGCGATGGCGAACAGCAATCGTCTGCAAACAATTAAGAAGATGAATATCAAATCAATCATATCACTGACAGCTGCGATGGTGCTCGCATTGAGTAGTTTTGCAGCGAGCATGGAGACCGACCGCACATGGTATCTTGCCGGCGAGGCGATGAAAGTAAGCGTGACCGCCGAAAACGCCTTGATTGCATACGCAGAACTGTGTGACACGCATGGATTGGTGGCCGGTGCCGCAGTAGGGCTTGAAGACGGAAAGGGGATCGGCATCATCGAACTGCCTTCCCACCTCCATAGCGGATATTATGTGTTGTCTGCATACACTCGGGGCAGCACCCAAGTGGTCCATCAACTTGTCGCTATCGTGAATCCTCTCCACAAGAGCGGGGACGACGATATAGAATGGGTGGAAATAAAACACCCCGACTCGTTGAGCCATGCTACCACAGGTGAAGGCCAACAGGTTGGCGACCGCAGACCGGGAGCGGGAGGTATGCCTGCTGCCTCTTGGGTGGATGAGAAGGATGTCGATGTGCCTGAGATGGAAGGGCACATCATCAAGGCACGTGTCAAGAATGTACACGAGGGTGATACGTTCAATGCCAGCCAGATTTGCCCTTCCATAAGCATCATAGGGAAACAGATACATTATTTTGAGGGGAAGATGGTCGACGACTCCACGGCTGTCTTCTACACCTACGGCATCCATGGCCGTCAACCGTTAGTCCTCTCTGCCATCTCATCCACAGGCGTCAGTCTGCCCATCGAGGTCATCAGTCCGTTTGCCACCCTACTCCCCAAACAGCTCCCGCATCTCGTGTTCCATTACAATCGCCATGAGGTGGAGACCCGTTCCCTGGACATGCAGCGTCATCAGATGGCTATTGCCCATGCTGACGACAGGCCTTCGGACTATGACGACACGGCATTTGGCACCAAGCCAGACCTGACCTATAATCTTGACGAGTACCGTCAGTTCCTCACCATCAGGGAGGTGCTACTTGAATATGTGGTCTGCGTTGAGAAAAAGAAAGTCAATGGCGTACAAAAGTTGTTGGTGCGTATAGAGCCGGACCGCTACGATAACATCTTATCGTCATTGGTGCTGATTGACGGTGTGCCAGTCTTCGACATAGAACGACTTCTGAACTATGATGCCCGTCGTATTCACTATATCAACATCTACGGTGGCCAATACACATTCGGCCACGACATCTACAACGGCATCCTGTCGTTTGTGACACGCTCCGGACGGCTCACGAACTATCCCATCGAGCCCAACATGCAGTATCTGGAGTATGATTTTCCTGAATGAAATGACCGTAAGTGTTACCGCACTTTGGTCTCCGTACGCTGGTCGGACGTGAT
>CAMZHP010000289.1 GCA_947306845.1 uncultured Prevotellaceae bacterium | reverse complement strand
TGGGGCAAATCTACTCCAACAATTCTTATTGCCATGTTTGTTTTTAAAAATTTAAAATGTTTGTTCTTACTGGGCAATCACTGCCCTTGTTGATGCTCAACCCTGACGAAGTTTGTATTTGGGGTTCTTCTTGTTGATGACAAAAAGACGGCCCTTCCTACGCACGATCTTGCAGTCCGGGGTGCGCTTCTTCAATGATGCTCTTGTCTTCATAACTGATAATTATTTGTATCTAAACACTATCCTGCCTTTTGTCAGGTCGTAAGGGCTCATCTCGACCTTCACCTTGTCACCAGGCAAGATTTTGATGTAGTGCATTCTCATCTTGCCCGAGATGTGGGCCGTGATGGGACACCCATTCTCTAACTCGACACGGAACATCGCATTGGAGAGAGCCTCCACGATGGTTCCGTCTTGCTCAATTGCGGCTTGCTTTGCCATACTCTAACTGATTTTTCCTACTATTGATTCTATTTCCTCGAAAGATGATAATATTTCCGACTTTCCACGCCTGACGGCAATGGTATGTTCGTAATGTGCCGCCGGCCGATGGTCGCGAGTGAGCACCGACCATTGTCGGGTGCGAGCACCACGGCCTTGTCGCCCATAGTGACCATTGGTTCGATGGCAATGCACATTCCCTCCTTCAACAGTGTTCCGTTTCCACGTCGTCCGTAGTTGGGAACCATGGGGTCCTCGTGCATCTTGCGCCCGATGCCATGGCCTGTGAGTTCACGCACGATGCCGTATCCGCGCTTCTCGCAGTAGTCCTGCACAGTCGACCCGATGTCGCCCACATGGTGCCCCGCCACAGCCACCTCGATGGCCTTGTAGAGAGACTCGTATGTGGTTGCCAGCAGCCTTTTTACCTCCTGGCTCACCTCGCCCACGCAGAACGTGTAGCAAGAGTCGCCGTTGAACCCCTCGAGGAGTGTCCCGCAGTCGATGGAGATGATGTCCCCCTCACGCAGCACCGTCTTTGCATTCGGCACACCATGGACGACGACATCATTCACCGACGTGCAGATATTGGCGGGGAAAGGCCCCCCATAAGGATTTGGAAAACCCTTGAAAGTAGGAGTCGCCCCATTGTCGCGGATGAACTCTCCAGCTATCTTGTCAAGTTGGAGAGTCGTGACACCCGGCTTGATATGAAGAGCGAGTTCGGCGAGCGTAAGGCCAACCAGCCTGTTGGCCCGCCTCATCAGCTCAATCTCATCTTCCGTCTTTAGAAATATGCTCATTGCAGGGCATCAATATGCCGATACGCCACCGTTTCCACGTGTGCGTCCGGAATTGAGCAATCCGTCATAATGGCGCATCATCAGATGGCTCTGAATCTGCTGCAGCGTGTCGATCACCACACCCACGAGGATCAGCAGCGAGGTGCCGCCGAAGAACTGTGCGAATCCCTGAGGTACTCCAAGCAAACTTGCGAATGCCGGCATGACGGCGATGAAGGCGATGAAGAGCGATCCAGGCAGCGTGATGCGCGACATGATCGTGTCGATGTAATCGGCAGTAGGCTTTCCAGGCTTGATGCCCGGGATGAAGCCGTTGTTTCTCTTCATATCCTCAGCCATCTGTGTGGGATTGAGGGTGATGGCCGTGTAGAAATAAGTGAACGCGATGATGAGTATCGCGAAGACTATGTTATACAACAGGCTTGTGTGGTCGAGGAGCGAGCGCATCACATAGTTGGTGCTGTCAGTGGTATACTGCACGAGAGCCAGAGGTATGAACATCAACGCCTGGGCGAAGATGATAGGCATCACGTTGGCAGCAAACAGCTTCAATGGGATGTACTGGCGTGCCCCGCCATAGGTCTTGTTGCCTTGCACACGGCGAGCGTACTCCACCGGCACCTTTCGCACAGCCTGGGTCAGGAGAATCGAAGCACACACCACGGCGAAGAGAATCAGCAACTCGATGATGAGCATGATGATACCACCGCCCCTGGTCTCGGTGAAACGATTGGTGACCTCCTGCATGAACGCACTCGGCAGACGTGCGATGATGCCGATCATGATGATGAGCGATATGCCATTGCCCACACCCCTGTCGGTGATGCGTTCACCCAGCCAGAGGATGAACATACTGCCGGCAGCGAGGATGACGAGTCCCGTCCACATGAACCAATTCCATGAGATGCCAGGATTCAAGGCTGCAGCCGACTGCATCTTGAGGTTGATGAGGTAAGAGGGAGCCTGGAAGAGCAGGATGGCGACTGTAAGGATACGAGTGTACCACATGATCTTCTTTCTACCACTCTCACCCTCACGCTGCATTTTCTGGAAATAGGGAACAGCGACGGCGAGCAACTGCATCACGATGGATGCAGAGATGTATGGCATGATTCCCAACGCGAACATTGACGCGTTGGAGAAAGCACCACCGGAGAACATGTCGAGCAGCGACATCAAACCGCCCTGGGTCTGTTCTTGCAGTTGTCCCAACTTTTCCGGGTCGATGCCAGGCAGCACGACGAACGAACCAAAGCGATATATCGCAGTGAACAGGATGGTGATGCCGATGCGGTTGCGCAAGTCCTCCACCTTCCAAATGTTCTTCAGTGTCTCGATAAACTTTTTCATTTACTTAGATTATAGTTGTTTTACCACCAACTGCCTGGATGGCTGCCTCGGCAGTTTTCGAGAAGGCATGAGCCACCACCTCCAAAGGAGTGGTGAGTTCTCCCATACCAAGGATCTTCACCAGTTCCTTGCCATTGGTGAGGCCGGCAGCCTTGAGTTCCTCGACGCCGACTTTCGTCAGTCCCTTGTCAGCCAGTTTCTGGAGCGTGGAGAGGTTGACTGCGAAATACTCCTTATGGTTGATGTTCTTGAATCCAGTCTTGGGGACGCGGCGCTGGAGTGGCATCTGGCCACCCTCGAAGCCTATCTTCCTTTTGTAACCTGAGCGCGACTTAGCGCCTTTGTGGCCACGTGTGGAGGTACCACCCAGACCGGAACCGGTGCCACGACCGATGCGACGACGCGAGTGAGTGGAGCCGGGAGCGGGTTTCAACGTATGTAATTTCATAAATCCTTCGCTTTAAAATGTCTGTTTGATTATTCTACTATGGTCACCAGGTGATGCACCTTGCGGATCATGCCGCGAATGGAGGGAGTGTCCTCCTTCTCGACCACTTGCGAGATTTTGCGAAGCCCAAGGGCCTCGAGAGTGCGCTTTTGGTCTACGGGGTAACCGATTTTGCTCTTGATCTGCTTGATTTTGATTGTAGCCATATCACTTCCTCCTATCCTCTAAATACTTTTTGCATTGAAATGCCACGGTCGCCAGCGACGGTGTATGCGTCACGCATCTCGCAGAGAGCCTTGATGGTGGCCTTCACGAGGTTGTGGGGGTTGGAAGAGCCCTTCGACTTGGCCAGCACGTCGGTGATGCCGGCGCTTTCGAGGACGGCACGCATGGCGCCACCAGCCACCATCCCGGTACCGGGAGCTGCAGGCTTGAGGAACACCTTTGCGCCTCCGAAAGCCACCTCCATCTCATGAGGGATTGTGCCCTTGAGCACCGGCACCTTCACGAGGTTCTTCTTTGCAGCCTCCACGCCTTTAGCAATGGCGGAAGTCACTTCACCAGCCTTTCCCAGGCCCCATCCGATGACGCCGTTTCCGTCGCCAACAACGACGATGGCAGCGAATGTGAACGTACGACCACCTTTTGTCACCTTGGTGACACGGTTGATAGCCACCAGGCGGTCCTTCAACTCAGAATCACTATTGATTTTTACTCTATTGATTGCCATGATCGTTTAAAAATTAAGTCCACCTTTACGGGCTGCGTCAGCCAGTTGCTTCACTCTTCCGTGATACAGATAACCATTACGGTCGAACACGACAGCTGTAATGCCAGCGGCCTTTGCCCTTTCTGCAATCAGCTCGCCCACCTTCTCTGCCTGTTGGCATTTGGGCATTTTCTCCATTCCCTTTGAAGAAGCCGAAACGAGGGTCTTGCCCTTCGGATAGTTCTGCACGGCCACGTTGCGCTTGGGGTGCTTTTTCTTCACCATGGTGGTGAAAGGCTTCTCGGTGTTCATCCATGAGTCGTCGATGATTTGCACGTAGATGCCCTTGTTGCTGCGGAAGACCGTCATGCGTGGGCGCTCGGCAGTGCCATTGACCTTCTTGCGAATTCTGTATTTGATCTTGATTCGTCTTTCTATTTTCTTCGTTGTCATAATCGTAAGGTTTTAAAGTTACTTAGCCGAGGCCGACTTGCCAGACTTCCTGCGGATGACCTCACCCTTGAACAGGATACCCTTGCCCTTGTAAG
>CAMZHP010000288.1 GCA_947306845.1 uncultured Prevotellaceae bacterium | reverse complement strand
CTTCGCGAGCGAGTCTCATGCCATAGATGCTGTGCGGCTCAAAGATGTAAATGGTAAGATAGGCGCAGATGCTGACAATCATCAGCGGGATAAACATCTGATAGCCGCCAGTGATCTCAGCGATGAGGAAGATGCCTGTGAGCGGAGCGTGCATCACACCCGCCATCACACCTGCCATGCCCAGCAATGCGAAGTTCTTCTCAGGCAGGTAAATGCTGATGCCGTTGATGTTCCACAAATGTGAGAAAAAGAATCCGGCAAAAGCCCCGATAAACAACGAGGGAGCAAACGTACCGCCGCATCCTCCACCGCCATTGGTGGCCGAAGTGGCAAACACCTTCGTGGCTAGGACGAGTCCGATATACACCATGAGCAAATCACCATGCCCATAGAACAGCGAGTTGTTGAGCACAGTGTTCCAGTCGGCCTCTGTCCTGCCATTGAGCAAGACATTGATGCTGGAATAGCCCTCTCCATAGAGCGAGGGAAAGAGGAAGATGAGGCTGCTGAGCACCACCCCACCAAGGATGAGTTTGAGGTAGGCGTGATTCCTTAGCCGGGCGAACACCCCCTCGCAAGCGGTCATCAGACGAATGAAATAAAGGCTGACGAGACCACAGAAGATACCAAGAAGGATGGTGGCCGGCACCCGCTCTACCTGCCACTCTGCATCGAGCGTGAAATGGAAAAGTGAGTCGCTGCCCACAAGGAGATAGGTGAAACAGGTGGCTGTGACGCTCGCGATGAGGATGGGCATAAGCGATGCCATCGTCAGGTCAATCATGAGCACCTCAAGTGTGAATACCACGCCTGCCATGGGTGCCTTGAAGATGCCGGCGATGGCGGCAGAGGCTCCACAACCCACCAACACCATCATGGTCTTGCCGTCGAGTTTGAACATCTGCCCAAGATTGCTGCCTATCGCCGACCCGGTGAGGACGATAGGTGCCTCTGCTCCCACGCTGCCTCCGAAACCGATGGTGATGGCGGAGGCGATGACCGAACTCCAGCAATTGTGCCCTTTCAGACGACTCTGCTTGCGGCTGATGGCATAAAGGATGCGCGTGATGCCGTGGCTGATATTGTCCTTGACAACGTACTTCACGAAGAGCGACGTCAGGTAGATGCCGACGACGGGAAAGACGAGGTAGAGCCAGTTGAACGACTTGATGTTGAACCCTGCAGTGAGGAGCACCTCTATCTGACGAATGAGTCCGTGGAGCACAAACGCGGCAAAGGCGGCGAGAAGTCCCACCACCAGTCCCAGAGCCAGTGTGAACTGTCTGTCTGAGACATATTGCTTACGCCAACCGTTCAGCTGTTCGATCATGTTTTGGTCGTTGGGGGTTTGGGGAGTTTAGGAGTTTAGGAGTCTGGGAGTTTAGACAATAGTTCACATGGCTTAACTTCTTAACTACTTAACTTCTTTAACTACTATCTAATCACCTCCACCTCGCCATTGGGACGGAGACGGATGATGCTGGAGGGAGTATGAGGTTTTTTTTCCTGACGGCGCGAAGTACACACATAGTCAACAGCCTGAAGCAACTCAGGGTCGATGTCACAGTAATTGGAAGCTGGCGGCATGCCGCTGATGTTGGCACTGGTCGAGACGATGGCCTTCTGGAAACGGTAGCACAACTGGTTGGAGAAAGGTTCACGAGTCACCCTCATTGCCACCGACCCGTCCTCAGCGAGGAGGTTGGGGGCCAGGTTGGACGCCCCGTCAAGAATCACCGTCACCGGTTGGGTAGCCATCTCGATGACATCCCATGCCACATTGGGCACGTTGCGCACATAGCGCTGAAGGCGTGCCTCGCTGTCGACCAGGCAGATCATTGCCTTGGAGTCCTCGCGGTGCTTGATGGCATACACCTTTGCCACTGCCTCGGGGTTGGTGGCGTCGCAGCCGATGCCCCACACGGTGTCGGTGGGATAGAGAATCACACCGCCTCGGCGCATCACTTCTACAGCCGCCTTGATGTCTTTATCAAAATTTCCCATGCTGATGATGAATGTAATTTAATACAACTTGCAAAAGTAGTCAAAAAATATATAAAACTGAAAATTAAGATTGAAAATTGATCATTAGATGATATAACTTGCAAGTTAAAGGTGATTATAGGAGTCAAGTAGTTAAAGTAGTTAGGCCGATAGTCACCTTCCGTCGAGGCGGAATTACCGAAGACATTGAGGGGGATAATGGCTATTGTATTTGCCTTTGAAAAACGATTGGGTGCTTAGCGAAGTTTGCATCACTCCATTCCATTCCTTCCAGTTCCAATAGATTGTCAGCAAACTTGGCTTTCATTGTCACCCCTTTCGGAAGGATGGTGGGGTCAAAGTCAGCTATCAAGGGATTATTGCAAAATCCCTCGTCGGCGGTATAGCCTTTGCCATATTCGTAAATCGTCACTTGAGCTTCATTTTTTGAATAACTGACAGTATATGCAAACGAATATTGGAACAGACCATCAAGTAGCAAGTAACCCGTTTGGTCGGAGCGGAACACCCAGGTATAGCAGATCTCTCCCGAGGCAAGCATATAGTCTATGCAACTGCCTTTCCATTTGCCAACTATTCGGTTGGAGGCATCTGGTTGTGGAGTGCCATATTTTGACCCTTTGACAGATTTCTCTTCGTAGTCGTATGAGGTAATGGCATACCAAGGATAGTTGACGAAGTAGTTTGCTCGATTGAACGTTTTAAAGCCGTCTCTGCTTCGTGCCAAGTAATCAATGGTGTCGCCCGCCTCAAAATAGCATTTGTATTCATAGGAACTTGGGGCAGTGAAGTCTGTCACCTCATACTTGAATTCGTCAACGGTAACATCCTTTCTCCCGTCATTAAAGGTCTTCTCTGTTATCAGCCGGCCATTGCCATCATCCTCAAATTGGCAAATTTCGGTAATGCTGAATGGCAAATTGGGATAGAGCTGTATGACATCAGTTCCATATCCGTTTGTTGTCACGTATGTCAGGTGTTGCCAGTCATTACACCACATTCCCACCAAATCGTTTTTTGCGCCAGTGCTGTCCTTAATGATTTCTCCCTTAAGAATCAAGACACACTCCGTACCCTCTTGCTCTTCGATAAATGCAACATATTGGCCTGGGTTTTGGTACAAATTGTAGTTTTCGCCTGATTCATGGTAAACACCGTAATCCTCATTTTGTATCATCGAAAGCAGATGATACACAGTCTCACCCTTCCATTTGGTGCGGAATACCCTGGTGGGGAATGCGACACCCCATTCTCGGATAGTTTCTTTCATTCCCTGTGGCAGATTCTCAAATGCAATATGGTTGACCGCCTTGCCACTCAGAGGATAAACATAGCTGATGCTATTGTAATAGTCTGTAATGTCAAGCAATTTTATTCTCTTTCCATTATGCCATTCATACTCACCAACGACTATCGTTTCACCATTTACATGTTGAGGATTATCTATCGGTTGCTGAGTATTTGTTTCATCGTCATCTTTGTTGCAAGTCATTAACAACATTGAAAAACAAGGAAAAATGAGCAACTTTATCCATATACAAAAGAATTTATTCCTTTTCATTTCTCAAATATTTATAGTTTCAATTGTACATATTATATAGATATAAACGTTGATTTTAGAAAATCTTGCATCGTTATACTTTTTTAAATACACAATAATAAAAAATTGAGTCCACTTAAAAAAGAATTCGGGAGTTGCCAAAAATGGAATAGCCCGGAATTGTGATGCGTTTATGGGTCTAATTTTTTAATGATGAAAACAACGGCGCAGGAAGTCAAGCCCGTCACGATGAGAAGCAAGGTGATGAAAAGTTTCATGGGGATCATTCCCTTCACATAGAGCAGCGTGATGACAAAAATGATCATCATCTCAATGAGTGACACCAATAGTAAACCTCTTTTCCTGTTCATATGATTATAATTGTAGTTATGGACTGCTCTACATTTGCTGCAAACGTAGAGAAACTTGAATTACTTGACGATGACTTTGCGGGCGTTAGAGCCAAAGCCTGTTGCTCAGTGACGTTTTGTGCCGTTGTGCCCATGCAAACCAACCATGCAAAAACCCAAAGCGTTAGTTGGTATTTCATATAATAGATGTAAATAATTGATGTAAAATTAATGGTGTCAAAGGTAGGGATTATTTCCAAAAGCACCAAATCATTTTTGCGAAAACCTTGTGATCTGGCTCTGTATCTCTGTGCCTCTGTGTTGAATTTGATTACGCCGAATGTTCTCCCATTCGGGAAAGCAAATTAAAAAACTGACGTTTTTTTTTGCTTTCCACTCACTTATT
>CAMZHP010000287.1 GCA_947306845.1 uncultured Prevotellaceae bacterium | reverse complement strand
CTATGCTGGACTGACTTCCATCTCGGCCATTCGGTTGGCTGTGCTCATCAGCAAACGCTATGGAGTGGCGCTTGATGCTAAGTCACTGGTAAAGAGTGGTACGCTGCAGGGCATAGAGAACGAAATCATCACACATCTTTTGTCTGCCGAGGAAAAAGAATCGTCTTCTTCTGGGGATAATAAGACATCCGAAGGTGGAAGGGTGGGGGCGATGCCTCTGTCGTATGCACAGACGGGCGTCTATTTCGATTGCCTCAGGAACCCTACGTCCACGGTTTATAACATTCCTTACCTGCTCTCTTTCCCCAAGGATACCGATGCTTGGCAGTTGGCTACCGCAGTGGAAACTGTGGTAAAGAGCCATCCTGAATTGAGCGTTCACTTCACCACACAAGGTGATGCCATTGTGCAGACGACCGACGATGCCGTGATGCTATCTTTTAAGGATGGTTGTGGGGGTGTCGTCAGTGAGATGACCGATGAACAGTTGCAAAGTTACAAGAACGATTTCGTGCAACCCTTCAACCTGCAGAAGTCTCCTCTTTACCGTTTCGAGGTGGTGAAGACCGAATCGGCTACTCACCTGCTCATGGATATCCATCACCTGGTGTTTGATGGGGGCTCAGCCGACCTGTTCATCCGACAAATCTGTTCGTTGTTGGAAGGAAAGACCATAGAAAAGGAATCATACAATTATCTCGACTTCGTGGCAGACCAGCAGAAGGCTGAAACGACTGATGAATTCCGCCAAGCGCAAGATTTCTTCAATGGGATGTTGCAGACCTGTGAAGGAGCAAGCGAGATACCTGCTGACATGCCCAAGAAAGTGGTCGATGCGTCGGATGAGCAACAGACGGGACTCATTGGTGAGGCTGTTTGTATGCCCGATTTTGACAAGGTGACCTCGTTCTGTCGTCAGCATGAGGTAACTCCGGCACACCTGTTCTTGGCGGCCACGGCATATGTGGTGTCGCGTTACACCAACAACAGGGAGGTGTATATGTGTACTGTGAGCAGTGGCCGCAGCAACCTAAAAATTGCCGATACGGTGGGTATGTTTGTCAATACACTGGCCATCGGTATGAACATCGACGACGTGAGTGTGGTTGATTTCCTGAGAAAGGCAAGTGAGACCTTCGACCATACGCTCCAACACGAGGACTATCCTTTCGCTCGCATCGCTTCCGACTTCGGTTTCCGTCCGGCCATCGCTTATGCTTATCAAGTGGGCGTGCTGTCGAAATATACGGTTGAAGGTAAGCCCGTTGGTCAGGAGTTGCTTGAGCTCAATGTACCCAAGTTCAAAATCAATATCAAGATAGAATCGCGTGGCGTGGTGGTTCAATACGACGATTCGCTTTATTCTCAACGTCTGGGCATGGCTTTGGCGAAGAACATCGTGGCGGTGGTGGAAGGAATGATGCGTCAGCCCGAAGGCAAGGTGCGCCGATTGTCTATCATCAGTCCGCGTCAGGAAGAGGAACTGTGTCTCCTGCGTCAGACTGCCACAGGCGAGGCTCCCTTCAAGTTGTTCCACGATAGCATACGTCATTTCGCACAGATACAGCCCGATCAAGAGGCGTTGGTGGCTATCGACGCGACATACACCTATCGTGAGATGGATGAGCTGACCGACCGCATCGCTGCAGCGCTGAGGGAACGGGGCGTTCGTGAGCGCGACCGTGTGGCGTTGCTCCTGCCACGCACCAGCAGACTGATACTCTCTCTCTTTGGTGTGTTGAAAGCGGGTGCGGCTTACATACCGTGCGACCCGGATTATCCCGCCGACCGCGTGAAGTTGATTCTCGAAGACAGCGATGCTCGTTTTGTCATTACGACAGCCGATCGCATGGAGACCATCTCGGCTGAAAAAGCCATCGATGTGGAAGAACTGCTATCCTCTCACCTCTCGCCCCTTACTTCTCACCCCTCCATCACCCCCGACGACCTTGCTTACCTCATTTATACGAGCGGCTCTACGGGTCGCCCCAAGGGTGTGATGCTGCGCCACGAGGGTATATGCAACTATCTCTACGGTCACCCGGCAAATGTCTTTGCCAATGCAGTAATGACTGACGCCAAGAGAATTCTCAGCGTGACCACCATATCGTTTGATGCAGCCTTGCAGGACATCGGTATGGCTTATTACAATGGCAAGACGCTGGTGCTGGCTACCGAGGAACAGGCTAATAACCCGCTCGACTTGTCGAGGCTCATCAACGAGCAAAAGGTGAACATGGTGTCGGGTACGCCCTCGCGTTGGTTGACATGGCTCACGAGCGACGATTTTTGCCAGGCCATCAGTCATGTGGCTATCTGCCGCGCCGGTGGTGAGAAATTCTCTGACCAACTATTGGAGCAATTGCGCAAAGTGACCAAAGCGCGTATCTTCAAC
Source organism: uncultured Prevotellaceae bacterium (assembly GCA_947306845.1). The sequence continues at coordinate 1,911 of CAMZHP010000287.1, read as the reverse complement.
TGCTACGGACCGACAGAAATCACTGTGGCATCGAACAACAAGGAACTGACAACGGCTGACGTGGTGACCGTGGGCAAACCGCAACTGAACGTGAAGGAGTTCATCGTTGACAGCGACGGCAACGAGTTGCCCGTAGGCGTGGTTGGCGAACTGTATATCGGTGGACGTGGCGTGGCAAGAGGCTACAACAACCTTGACGAGATGACACTTGAGCGCTTCGTTGAGTATCACTCGAACGCTTGTGGCGAGGAGAAGACAGCACCGCTACGCATCTATAAGTCGGGCGACTATGCCCGATGGTTGCCCGACGGCGACGTGGTTATCCTCGGACGCACGGACCATCAGATCAAACTGCGCGGATTGCGCATCGAACTGGGAGAGATTGAGAACGTGATGCTGAACGTGGATGGCATGGAGAAGGTGGTCATCCTCATTCGCAAACTCAACGGAAAGGAACACCTGTGCGCTTACTATACCGCCAACCGGGAGATTGCGCCTGACAAACTGAAAGACGAGATATCCAAGAGCCTGACGCAATATATGGTGCCTACGGCGTATCTGCAACTGGAGAAAATGCCTATGACTCCCAACGGCAAGACGGACGTGAAGGCGTTGCCAGAACCTCAACTGGCGGTCACATCGGCATTCGTGGAGCCCGTGAATGAGACGGAGCGCACGTTCTGCGACATCTTCGCTGGCATATTGCAGATGGATAAGGTGGGTGCCACCGACAATTTCTTCGAACTGGGTGGCACCTCGCTGGTAGTCACGCGTGTCATCATCGAAGCTGACAAAGCGGGGATACATGTGGCTTATGGCGATGTCTTCGCCAACCCCACACCACGAAAATTGGCTCGGTTGGTAACAGGCGACAATGGTAGCGAGGAGACGGATGAGGTGTCGGGCTTCGATTACACCGCCATCAACAATCTGTTGCAGCGCAATACGCTCGACAATTACCGAAAGGGAGAGCGACAACCATTGGGCAACATCCTCCTGACGGGATCAACGGGTTATCTCGGTATACATATCTTGCATGAACTCATCGATTCCGAGGCAAAGGAGATTTATTGTCTGGTGAGAGGAAAGAGCCAGGAGAAGGCGGAAAGTCGTCTGCGTACTCTTCTCTTCTACTATTTCGATGATTCCTATAAGCATCTCTTCGGCAAGCGACTCCATGTGGTGGTGGGTGATGTCACCAACGACCTCAACACGCTCATGGGCGACCGCAAAATTGACACGGTATTCAACTGTGCCGCCATCGTGAAGCATTTCAGTGAGGGCACGGAGATAGAGGATGTGAACATCGGCGGTGCCGTACGCTGTGTGGAATATTGCGTTCAGAGGGGTGCACGACTGGTGCATGTGTCCACCGCCAGTACACGAGGTCTGTGGGCAGGCGAACCCAAAGACGAGGTGTTCACGGAGCAGCGATTCTACATGGGGCAATATCTCGGCAACAAATACATTTACTCGAAGTTTATGGCCGAGCGGTGTATCCTCGATGCTGTGGCGAAGAACGGCTTGAAGGCGAAAATCATGCGCGTGGGTAACCTCGCGGCACGCAGTACCGATGGTGAGTTCCAGGCCAACTTCTCCACCAACTCGTTCATGGGACGTATCAGGGTGTACAATATGTTGGGATGCTGTCCCTATAGCATGCGTAACAAACGGGTGGAGTTCTCACCTATTAACGAGGTGTCCCGTGCCATCATACTCTTGGCAACGACCCCCGACACATGTACAGTGTTCCATCCCTACAATATCCATAACCAGTTCCTTGGCGACGTGCTTACCGGACTGACCACAGTAGGCGAGGGTATACGCTTCGTGGAACAGGAGGAGTTTGCCGAGGTCATGGAACAGGCAAAGGACGATCCGCAGAAGGCCCGTCAGCTGTCGTCGCTGCTG
>CAMZHP010000286.1 GCA_947306845.1 uncultured Prevotellaceae bacterium | reverse complement strand
CTCGCCAACGCGAGGAATCAAACTGTTCTTTACTGGCCATTAGCACCGGAAGGCCACCAGATGGTGAGGCCATCCGGTGAGTTTGACAAGCCCTTGGAATCCATTCGCCTAAGCGACCCCGCCATTCTGGCAGATAAGAAAACAAAGATGTACTACATGACTGGCACTGGCGGCATGATGTGGCGTAGCAAAGACCTGAAAATGTGGGACGGTCCCTACCGTGTGACAGAGTTTGACAAAAACTCATGGATGGGACCTCGTCCGATGATATGGGCAGCCGAACTGCATGAGAAAGATGGAAAATACTACTATTTCGCCACATTCACCAACCGCGAAGTGAAAATAGACACCGTACGTGGCAATGTCATCGAAAGACGCGCCTGCCAAGTGCTGAGAGCCGACAATCCAATGGGTCCCTACCGCGCATTCGGAGACAGCACCTACCTGCCATCCAACCGTCCCACACTTGACGGAACACTCTGGCATGACACTGACGGCAAGCCCTACATGGTGTTTTGTGGCGAATGGCTGCAAAACTGGAACGGAACGATAGAAAAGATAGAACTGAAGCCCGATTTCAGTGGCACCATTGGCGCCCCAATCGTACTCTTCCGTGCCAGCGATTCTCCCTGGAGCCGTGAGAAGGATGAAGACGGCCATGTGACATGGAACAAGGTGACGGATGGCCCTTGGCTTTTCCGCACTGGCACAGGACGGCTCGGCATGCTATGGACCTCATGGGTGTTCGGCGACTACACTCAGGGTGTGGCCTATTCAGAAAGCGGCACCCTCAACGGTCCATGGCTCCAGGAGTCCGATCCCATCACCCCACCCAACTACGGTCACAGCATGCTCTTCCAGCGGTTCGACGGCCATTGGATGATGTCTGTTCACAGCCATGCAAAAGACTCCAGGGGAAGGACCGTCCGCATCCCACACCTGTTTGATGTTGACCTCACAGGAGACAAAATCATTGTGAAGGCTCCATAGTGCTGCTAATCCACCTGCCCTATCCGTTCCGTAAAACTTTCTTTATATGTTTGGTGTTTTAATCCCTTATCAGTAACTTTGCACCATTCTTATCTACAGATACTTATTACAAGAAAAACTATTCATTATGAGAAAAACTATTTTGCCTCTTCTGTTCATGGCAGCCTTGTCTGCTCAAGCAGCAGAAAATCCAGTGTTAACTATTGAAGGGGGCCAAGTACAAGGTGTATTGGCCGATGACCATCCAGATGTTTATGTCTATCGTGGCATTCCATACGCAGCACCTCCTATCAAGGAAAACCGTTGGAAAGAGCCCCAGCCCATCGTGCCTTGGAAAGGTGTGAAGATCTGCGACACCTTTGGCCATCCCAGTTATCAAGCCATCCAGTACCCTGGCGGTTATTTTACAGAATGGGGTTACGGAAAGGAAGCCCCCTACAGCGAGGACTGCCTGTATCTGAACGTATGGACAAAAGCCCCTGGCAAGGTATCGAAGAAACTACCTGTTGCCCTTTGGATCCATGGTGGTGGCTATCGAGAAGGATGGGGTTCTGAGCCCGAGTTTGACGGTCAGGAATGGGGCGCCAAGGATGTTGTGCTCGTCAGTATCAACTATCGTCTCGGTGTGTTTGGTTTCCTGACCCATCCAGCCCTTTCAGAAGAGAGTCCTCACAAGGTATCCGGCAACTATGGCATTCTCGACCAGATAGAGGCCCTGAAATGGATCAAGAAAAACATCGCGCAGTTTGGCGGCGACCCCGACAATGTGACGATATTTGGCCAAAGCGCCGGAGGCGGCAGTGTGCGCACCCTCTGCGAGTCACCTTTGGCCCGTGGTCTGTTCCACAAGGCAGTCATCATGAGTGCCCAAGGCCTTAGCATCCCCAACCCCAATGGTGGCGGCATGATGGGTGCCCGTTACAGTGGTGGAAGCATTGAGGATGCTGCCGCTAATGCCAAAAAAGTGTTCGACTGGGCTGGTCTGACCGACCTGCAGAAGATGCGTCAGGCCTCTACAGAGACCGTCTTTGCCCTCAGCAACCTCTACGGACAGGTTACCGGCGACCGCATCAGACTGCCTTTCATGCCATTGATTGACGGCTATGTCAGTCTCAAAAGCTTTGATGACGCTACCCGTGAAGGCACCTTGGCCGACGTTCCTTATATGATTGGATTCACCCTTAACGACATGGGCAACATGGCACCCAATATCGCTGAGTTCTGCAAGGTTCGTCAAGAGAAAGGCGGCAAGGCATGGGCTTACCAGTTTGCCCGTCCCCTACCCGACGACGGTTCTCATCCTGAGGTGACCCAACGTCTGAGAGGCGCATTCCACTCCTCCGACCTCTGGTTTGTGTTCAAGTCGCTGAAGCACTGCTGGCGTCCTTGGACCAAAGGCGACTGGGATCTCTCCGAGAAGATGCTGACAGCTTGGACCAATTTCGTGAAGTACAGCGATCCCAACGGCAAGAATGGCGGCACTTGGGCACCTTGCACAGAGAAGAACCCGAAGTTCATGGTATTCAAGCTCAATGACAAGGATGCCGAAGCATCCGTGTATGGTGAACCTGAGAAAGCCCCACAACAGGGCTTTGGCTTTGGGAGAAGATAATCCTTATTGTATAGAAGTTAAATAGGGCCGGCAATTGCCGGCCCTATTTGTATCGAAGATAAATTTACTCCGTGGGATATTCAAACTTGGAGCCCGTCTGCTTGATGAGGGCACGCTTGAATTTCTCCGGATAGCCCGGACGCTTGGGACGAGTACCCAATCCATACTGATCGCGGGTGAATTGACCGTTTTCCTCAGGATGAATGATCATGTCGTTGAATTTCACAATCAGGTAGCGGGCGAGCACATTCCAACGGGCGAGCATCTCCTGTGCTTTCTCCACACTATAGACATTGAGGAACTCCGCAGCTTTTTCCGGACTCCCCTCACACAATTGCAAGGCCACATCCTCCACCATCTTCTGTCCATTGAAATAAGAGTCCTCCAAAGAGTCTCGAACCTCTTTCAGTGATGGGAACAGCAATGAATAACGAGGATAAACCATATTGGCTACCCAATTGCATACCCAGAACGCATTCTTGTCAGAGAAATTGATTTCGTCAGCACCTGGCGTGTTATAGCACTCCGGCCTATTGGTCATACTGCAATAGATGGGCGTATAAGCCACCATGTTGCCATCATCATTTCCCCACCACATCAGTCCGCCTACCTGACGAGGCATCCACGAACGCATCTGACTGACATAAGAGAAGCCTGTTTGCTGGGTCGATGTGGGACGCTCATTGAAATATTTCTTTCCATCCACCTCAAATGAAAGAGGAGTAGGCCGGTATGGCATTTCCCAGATACCACCACCGATATCACTGTCGAGTGCGAAAGGCGTGCCCTCATAATGGTCGCGCATGCACTCCATCACCTCGCGAACACTTACCTTATGGTTGGGCACAATCCACAACGGCATCTGCTCAACATAAGGTTCCTTGCCCATGGCGTAGGGCAGGTAACGGTTCATTTCGGAACTAAAATGATTGAAGAAGCTCCACACACGAGCCTCGCAGAAACGGCGGGCAGAGAAATCGGGCTTGGCATAGGTCTCATTCCAGCTGAAATCGGCATCCTTGCCCGTGTACCACCCCATTTTCTTTGCATACTTCACCACGTTCTTGGAATAGAGCACATTGGCCTTGTCCTTCATGTTGAACTTATTGATGCGGCTTTGGTTGGCATGTGCACAAATGGCGTTGTCAGGAATACGGATGGCCACCCACACGGCGCTCTTGCTTCCTGGCCCCATGCCCATCATCTCCATGATCCACGCCTCGTTGGGGTCACAGATGGTGAATGTCTCACCCTCAGAATTATAGCCGTAGGTTTCCACCAAATTGGTCATCACCTGAATAGCCTCACGGGCTGTCTTTGACCGCTGGAGAGCCAAATAGATCAACGAGCCGTAATCGATAATGCCCGTAGAGTCGACCATCTCCTCACGCCCTCCGTAAGTGGTCTCTCCAATAGTGACCTGATATTCGTTGATATTGCCGATAACATTATAAGTTTCTGGAGCCTCAGGTATCTCTCCATGATATTTGTTGGAGTCCCAGTCATAGATTTTGCGCATCTCTCCTGGCGCATGCTTGGCAGCAGGATAGTGGCACAGGAACTGGAACATGCCATAGTCATCGGCATTATAGGTGCAAATGACCGAACCATCGGTGCTGGCATCCTTTCCAACTATGAAATTTGTGCAGGCAGAGGCATAAGCCGTCACGCACAGGAACAGCAATAAAAAAGTCTTTCTCATAGGATGATTAA
>CAMZHP010000285.1 GCA_947306845.1 uncultured Prevotellaceae bacterium | reverse complement strand
AGTGAGTCTGTTTCATTTTCCTTATTTATTGAAATGAAGAGAATGCTCAACAGGGTCATCAGATATTTCAGCTACGATATCTGGAGACAGAAAAAAGACGACATCCCCGCGCCGCTGTTCTTCTTGGTCAATATTCTCAAGACTCTGATGCTCGCGGTGAGGGCCTTTGTCGACGCCCGTATCACACAAAGGGCGGCGGCATTGTCTTTTTCCACAATTTTGGCCATTGTGCCCGTGGTTGCAGTCGTTTTTGGCGTCGCACGAGGGTTCGGATTCTCTAAGCATATTGAGGAATGGTTCACTGACTTGCTTTCCAACCAGCCACAGGCTGCTGAGATCATCATCGGCTTTGTCAACTCATATCTTGTCAATGTGAAAAACGGTGTCATTCTCGGAATAGGTGCCGTAGTGATGCTTTACACTGCCATCATGCTCATCAGCAACATTGAGGGGACGTTCAACGATATATGGAATGTGAACAACTCAAGGGGATGGACGAGCACCATCATCGATTATGTAGCATTCATCGTGCTGCTCCCTTTCGCCATCATCCTCATGTCGGGAATCAATATCCTTATGACGGCCGTGAACAACCAGATAAGTGAGTATGCGGCGCCAGTGGTGAAATTCATGGTGGCGATAACGCCCTGTGTGGTCATGTCACTGCTCTTTATAATTATTTATAAGGTGATGCCCAATACGAAGGTCAATTTCTCCAGCGTGGTGTGGCCGGGCATCTTGGCGGGCGTTGCAATGCAGATCCTACAGATGGCGTACATCCATTTGCAATTGTGGGCTACTAGTTACAATGCCATCTATGGTTCGTTTGCAGCCTTGCCGCTCTTTATGCTGTGGGTACAGTTCTCCTGGATTATTTGTCTCTTTGGTGTGCATCTCTGTTATACCAACCAAAACATGGAGAGGCTTATGCCTGTTTCCTTCAATGAGGAGATTTCTCATGAGCATAAGATGAGGTTGTGTGCTTTGCTGTTGAGCTTCATCTGCCATCGTTTTGAGAAGGGGGAGGCTCCTTATACTCCGCTGCAACTCAGGAGCAAGACAGATATCCCCACCCATATCATCATCGATATGCTCAATGCCATGGATCGGGCTGGACTCATCACTGACATCAGTAGAGGCAGCAAGGAAATGGAACGAGCATATATGCCATCCATCGATATATCCAACATGACGGTGGGACGGATGGTGGAAAAACTGGAGAATGGTGGCAACTGGTCACTCGATGAGGTGGGACTCGACGCGCTGGCCAAATCCCAATGGCTCAGGATACGGCAAATCAGAGAGGAGTATCTGAGGAATCTGTCCGACGTGCGGGTTGCTGATCTTGAAATCGAATGATGTCGGCGATGTAACGCTCTATGGCCTCATTGTTGAGACGACTCATGCGTATCTTGCTGATAAGCATGGCAAGGAGGTAATAAATCAGACAGAGCACACCGCCACTGGCTGCGGCTATCAGCGCGTTCTTGACTGTTGTGTCATAAAAGGCTATCACTACGAAGGGGATGAGAAACACGATGGAGTAGATAGTGTATTTCTTCTTCAGAGACTCATCGTCATCGATAATGGCTTGTTTGTCAAATAGATAGTCATCGAACTGTTTCTCTGTCACTCCGTATGATTCGAGGTCGGGAAAGCCTGCCTCGCCGCGATGGTCAGCGATGATTTTCCTCACTCGGTGCTCCATGTCGTCTAAGATGTTGTCCATTTCTTTCGGTATGAAGGTTGATAACTTGATGGCGAAGATACAACAAAAAGTTGTTAATGACAAATAAATGTTTGTCTTATTCAAAAAAATCGCGTAATTTTGCCCAATCTTTATCAAAAAGGCATCAAATATGGAATTACCCGATTTCATGTCATACTCCGACAAGTTCTCACCCAAAGGGTTTGTCGAGAAAATCTCAAGAGTGGCCAAAAGGGCAGGAGCCAAACTGGTTTATTCCGCTCTTGTGCTTTACTATATGCTTCAGAGCAAGAATGTCTCCGTCAAGGAAAAGGCTATCATCATAGGGGCTTTGGGATATCTCATCAGTCCGCTTGATGTGCTGCCCGATGCTTTGCCCATCGTGGGGCTGAGCGATGACCTCACCGTGCTGGTCTATGTCATCAGCAAGGTTTGGGGAGATGTTCCTGAGGATGTGAAGGTAAAGGCCAAGGAGAAACTCTCCGATTGGTTTGATGAGGATGAGGTGGCTGAGGTGGAGGACTTCATCAACGGAAAATTCACCACCACAGATTGACATTCTAATCTTCTCTTATCGAAAGGCAACCAGTTGATAGTCCTGAGTATTGTCTAAACTCCTACACTCCTAGTCTCCTACACTCCTGAATTTCAAATACAAGAGTCCCGCCAAGCATCAGCTCGGCGGGACTCTTAGTTATTGCCCCTTATCGAAAGGCAAGCAATGATAAACAAGTGTATTGTCTAAACTCCTACACTCCTACACTCCTAAACTCCTACACTCCTAATTCTAATAGAACAATGTCGTAATCAAGTAGGCCACAATCGTGGACACCGTTACGCAGATCAGACCTGGCATCATGAACGAGTGGTTGAGCAGGTACTTGCCAATCACCGTCGTGCCTGAACGGTCGAAGTTCACTGTCGCAATATCACTAGGATAGTTGGGGATGAAGAAGTAGCCGTAGACGGAGGGTAGCACACCGAGAAGCACAGGGCCAGGAATGCCAAGTTTGTAGGCGAGTGGCAGCATCGACACCACGACGGCTCCCTGTGAATTGATCAGCACTGATACGAGGAAGAAAACAAAGGCTATCGACCAAGGGTACTGTGATACAATGTTTTCCAACATTCCTTGCATCTCCTTCATGTGGTTGGAGAAATAGGTGTCTGCCAACCAGGCGATGCCGTAGATGGCTACCACGGCCACCATACCTGACTGCCATACAGGACCTGCCACGGCCTTCTTGGGACTGGCCTTGCAGAATATAATCATCAGCGCGGCTGCGGAAATCATCACGATCTGAATCAGAAGGTTCATCTTCAGTAGTGAGGAGCTCTTCTCCGTCACGCCTTCCATCACCACTCCAGCTGATGCTAGTTTTTCGGCGGTGATGGTGGCTCCACCGGCCAATTCCACATCGCCGGCTCCCTTGATGGCTTTCACTGTATCCCAGCTAGGGAGAATATCCTGGAAGATGGCGAAAAACACAATGACCAACAGCGCACCGAGGAAGATGAACACTGCATTCTTGGCCGATTGGGGAATCTCCTTGTCCAATGTGGTGGCATTGCTGCCATAGATGTACTTATACTGCTCGGGATCCTTGATCTTGGCCTGGAACTGGGGATCCTTGTCGAGGTCAAGGCCTCTGTGGTAGGAGGCTGCTGCTGCTGCGATAAGACCGCACAGACAAGCAGGGATTGACACCAACAGCACTTTCGGAATCGTGATGTCATATCCGTTCGTATTGGAGATGGTGACAAAGGCGACCACGGCGGCAGCAATCGGGGAGCAGGTGATACCTACCTGTGAGGCGATGGAGGCCACACCGCAGGGGCGCTCGGGACGTATGCCTTTTTTTAAGGCGATGTCGCAGATGATAGGCATGATGGTGTACACTACATGGCCTGTTCCCACCAGCACCGTCAGGAAGAAAGTGGTGATGGGGGCTAGGAAGGTAATGTGGTCGGGATGCTTTCGAAGCATCTTCTCGGCCAACTGTATCAACCAGTCCATACCTCCCGATGCTTGCATGATGCCGGCACAGGTCACGGCTGCGATGATGATGTAGATGACGTCAGTTGGAGGAGAGCCTGGCTTTAGATGAAAACCAAACACGAGAATGGCAAGACCGATGCCGGAAATGGCACCCAGAGCTAGACTGCCGTAACGGGAGCCAACCCAAAGAGCTCCCAATACGATGAGAAGCTCGATAATCATAGTAAAGTCCATAGTATAGATGATTGATAAGTAATTTGACCACAAAAATAGTGTTTTTTTTTCTTTTTAAGGTCTTTTCTGAGTTTTTTTTGCTCTTGGAGATGAAAAAAATCGTCCGCAGCCAAAACTGCGGACGATACTTATTGTTTCACTTTGTATGTAGGTTTCAAAAAACCTCTGGGTGGATGTGGCTTACACGATGCCCTGGGCCATCATGGCTTTGGCCACTTTCAGGAAGCCGGCCACATTGGCGCCCTTCACATAGTTGATGTATCCGTCTTCCTCTGTGCCATACTTCACGCAGTTGGCATGGATGTCGTTCATGATGTCGTGCAACTTGGCGTCAACTTCCTCGCGGCTCCAGCGCAGGCGCTCGGAGTTCTGGCT